>JALWDQ010000474.1:0-1172 GCA_027039625.1 Calditrichia bacterium
TATCGGAGTCTATATACCGTCCACGCCAGTGAGTATCGTGTTTGCCAGTGCCCGGTTTTTTTTGTATAACTTTGTTAAACAGCGGCTGATCTCGACGCGCATTATTATATGCTGATTTGTCGCCAAAACCATAGGTGGGTTGTACGAAGGTATCGCTCGAATAAATCAGGTATAAATGATTGGTATAGTAATCGCCGCTATCTGGCAGGTGGGGATATTTCCCCGTATGGTAACGTAGATTGGTAACCGCCGCGGCGATTGCCTTAACATCCGCTTTCGCGGCGGAAATTTTTGAATCATCGATATTTTTGATCGCCAGAGGGACCAAAGCCCCTGCGAGAATGGATAGCACGGCGATGACAACAATGGCTTCAATGAGCGTGAAACCCTTTGAATTGGCAATTTGTTTCATATCTTCCTCCGAGGCCGGTCTGGTTTCTACCCAGGTTAAAGCAAATAGCGTGCCATATTATGTTTCCGATAGATGGGTTAAAATAACATTTGTTCGGTATGTAAAAGGGTAACACCACATTATTTGTAGTAAATTCTACATAGTTGCGCTATTTTGCGATGACCCCCATCATCTGGTAAAGCGGCAAAAACATGGATAGGGCCATTAGCAGAACGATTGAGGCCAAAAAGACGATGACCAGGGGTTCAAAGATCGCGAAAACTTTTTTTATGGTCGCGGGAACCTCCCTATCGTAATACCCGGAAACTTTTTCAAGGGTTTCTTCCATGTTTCCCGTGCTTTCTCCTATCGAAATCATTCGGACAACCAAGGGCGGGAATTGAGGGAATTCCCTGAGGGTGTCAGACATGAATTCCCCCGCTTGCACCCGGGCGCGCATCAAGCGGATAATATCGGCGATGATAACATTGCCGATGACGTGCTCGACAATTTTTAGGGATTGCGTGATATCGACACCCGCGCGGATAAGGGAGCCGAGGTAGTGGGAAAAGCGGGATAGATTTATTTTTAGAATAAGGTTGCCAAATATTGGGATGCGTAGTTTCGCTCGATCAATAACGTGCCTACCCGGGTCAGTTTTTTGAAGAAATTTAAAGAAGATGAAAAAAAGAACGAGGGCCAGAATGAGGTAAAACCAATCGTTAATAAGGAAGTGGCTGATGCCCATAACGATCCGTGTCGGCAGGGGAAGCGGGACATT
>JALWDQ010000475.1:0-3721 GCA_027039625.1 Calditrichia bacterium
ACCCTTAACTCCCCTTGCCACCTCTTTCCTGCAGTTAGGCGATACCACCCAGGCTATTAACTTCATCGAAAAAGTGGTGAAGAACGAAACGAAGAACGACACCCTGCTGGTTACCATCGGCGATTTCTTTAATCGCATTGGCAAACTGGATAAAGCAAAAGCCATTTATGAAAAAGTGCTGAAGATTAACCCCAATAACAGCATGGCTCATCTTTCGCTGGGCGAACTTTACGTAAAGCAAAATAAAACAGATCTAGCCATTCAGCATTTCCAGAAAGGTATGGAGTTAGAGCCCAACAATGCTTCGATTCCTTTTAATATTGGAATTTTGTACTACAACAGCAAAAAATACGACGAAGCCATTCCTTTTTTGAAAAAGACGTTGGAGATGGATCCGAACAATAAAGATGCCGCAGAAGTGTTGAGCCTGTGTTACATTCAGAAGGCGCAAAAGTGGGTAGAGAAGTACAACGAAGAGAATAATGAGAGCAAAAAGCAGGAGTATCGCAAAAAATTTGAGTTGATTTACGACGAAGCCTTACCCTTCTTGCAGGAAGCAGTGAAAAAATTCCCGGATTCTGCTCTGTTATGGAACAATCTGGGTGTGATATATGCGCAGTTGGGCAACAAAGAAAAAGCGCAGGAAGCGTTTGAGATGCAGAAAAAGTTGCAGGGGAGTAACTGATCGCCTTTTGCGCTTGCTTGAGTACCGGATTGAATTAGCCTAATTTTTGTTATTGTATGTGTGCAATTTCCCCCGATCTCTCCAGTGGAGGTCGGGGATTTTTTTTGATGGAATTTTGCAACGAGAATCGGATGCTGATACTTTCCATCCAAAGGATCCTTCCCGTGCACCCGCCTGCAGATCCCTGTTCACTCATCCACTCGTCCCGCTCTCAGTCCCAGACCCGTTCCGGGAGTCCGTATCGGGTAAGGAACCGTTCGGTCAGAACTCGCGATCGAGCAGGATTCTATTGATGAGTGCACGGGAAGCATCCTATCAATCCACAGATCTTGATGATAGACAATATCCTTCGAATTTTCGGATTGGGTAACTCCATTAATGGGTTAAAATATAATACAAATCCTTAATTTTCATGCTATCAATAAATTGTTTGAAGAAAAAATCATTTTACCTATTGACAAATTTACTTTTTCGGTTTAAATTGGTTTGAATAACAAAACGCTGTTTCATATAATGAAACGCTCTCGTGACTATGCATAATAATTCTGTCAAACGTGCTTTTCAAATTCTGGAAACGTTTACCGTCGATTCACCTCTGCAGGGAGTGACTGAAATCAGTCGTAAAACCGGTTTAAATAAAGCGACTGTTTTTCGTTTCTTAAAATCCCTGGAAGAAATCGGAATAATTTGTCGGGATCAAAAAACGGGTTATTACAAATTGGGACTCCGGCTGTTCGAATTGGGGTATCGGGTTCCCATCAGGGATAATGTGATCCAGCAAATGCACCCAATTCTGGAACAACTGGTAGAAAAAATAAAAATGACGGTTCATCTGGCCACTTTGCGTGAAGACGAGGTACTGTATATTGATAAAATTCGCTGCCGTAAAAGTTTACAAATCAATACCCATATTGGTGCTCGTTATCCTGCCTATTGCACTGCTCTTGGAAAAAGCATGTTAGCCCACCTGCCAGAAAAAGAACTTGATTCGTTGTTACGCCGCCAGAAATTACTCGCCCTTACCAAAAATTCCATTACCGACCCGGATCTTCTAAAGGTAGAGTTACAGAAAACCCGAGAGAGAGGCTACGCCGTGGATAATGAGGAATTCGAAGAAGGTTTGCGATGCGTTGCTGTTCCCATTCTGGGATACGATAAACGTCCTCTGGTTGCCATAAGTGTCTCGGGAGCATTGTCTCAGGTTTCGGAAGAAACCATTCCCCTTCAGGTAAAATTATTGAAAGAAGCTGCCGAAAAAATACAGAAACAATTATACGACAACAAAATGACACTTCGTGATTTTATTTAGGCAGAATGTGTCCTTAAGAAAATTAGGGCACAAAATTTTAAAAAAGAAGGGGAGGCCTTATGAAAATCAGATTGGTTGTTGTTGGTTTTGGCACTGTTGGGCAGGGATTTACCGGGTTACTCCTCCAGAAAGAAAAAATTCTCCGAGAACAGTACAATCTGGAACCAGTGGTAGTAGCCATTTCTGATGTGAAATATGGAGTGGCTGTGGATGCGGGAGGCCTGGAGCTTTCTCAAGTTTTACAAGCAGCAACGTCCGGGCTGAAATTTGAAGCAATGGGAATTCCGGTACAGGAGATATCTTCTGATGAAGTGCTGGAACAGGTGGAGTATGATGTTCTGGTGGAATTAACACCTACTAACCTGGACACCGGGGAACCGGCATTAAGTTTTATCCGTCAGGCACTGGAAACAGGACATCACGCTATTACCACAAACAAAGGTCCCTGTGCTCTTCATCTAACCGATTTATTAGAAATTGCGCGAAAAAAGAATGTTCATTTTCGCTACGAAGGAACTGTTCTGGCTGGTACCCCTCTATTGAATCTGGTGGAAAATGGATTGGCTGGACTGGAAATACGTAAAGTTGAGGGCATAGTCAATGGTACCTGCAATTACATTCTTACCCAAATGGAACAAGGAATGGCCTATCAGGAAGCTTTACGGAAAGCGCAGGAACTGGGTTATGCTGAGGCAAATCCTGAAGCAGATGTGGAAGGATGGGATGCAGTGGCGAAAGTGATGATCCTCTCGCAGGCTCTATTTCATCACAAAATTGACAAAGATGAGGTGGAACGAGAGGGAATTACATCCATTTCACCAGCCGATGTGGAGGCAGCGCAGAATGCTCGAGAAAGCTGGAAGCTGATTGCGTCCCTGGAGAAGCAGGGGGAAAAGATTATAGCCTCCGTGAAGCCTCAGCGTGTTCCTCATTCTCATCCCCTGGCTGGTGTAAAAGGGGCGACTAATGCTGTGACGTTAACCACGGATTATTTACACCAGGTTACCATCGTGGGTCCCGGTGCCGGTAAACACGAAACAGGATATGCGGTGCTGAACGATCTAATTTCCATTCATAAAAAAATCGTTTAAAAAAAGGAGAAGCACCATGAAGATGCTTATTGGAAATGAATGGATAGATAAGCCAGAAAAAATCGAAGTCCGTAATCCGTTTGATAATGAGGTGATAGACACGGTACCTCGCGCCACGCCGGAAGATGTGCTTCGGGCAATTGAGATGGCGGAAGAAGGGTACCAGATTAGCCGAAAGCTTCCGGTGCACGAACGCATCCGTATTTTAAACCGGGCAGCGGCGTTGATTGAGGAGCGCCACGAAGAATTTGCCCGCACTATTGCTACGGAAGGGAGTAAAACCATTCGGGAAGCACGAAAGGAAGTGACTCGATGTATCAATACCATCCAGATATCCGCTGAAGAAGCCCGCCGGATTGTGGGCGAAACCATCCCTTTTGATAATATGCCCGGCTCCGAAAACCGAGTGGGCTATTATTATCGTTTCCCGATTGGAATTATTGTGGCGATAACCCCGTTTAACGACCCGCTTAATCTGGTAGCACACAAGCTGGGTCCGGCCATTGCCAGTGGAAACTCGGTGGTGCTTAAACCAGCTACGGTAACCCCGCTATCGGCGCTGAAATTGGGTGAGGTTTTGCTGGAGGCTGGTCTGCCCTACAAAGTGCTCAATATCGTTACAGGTTATGGATCAGA
>JALWDQ010000476.1:0-1168 GCA_027039625.1 Calditrichia bacterium
CCGCTACACTCCCAACCCCCCTCCGCAGGAACAATAGGATATTCCGAAAACTGCAAAGTGTAGACAGCCTCCAGTTAGAAAGATAGCCTGGAGCGAAGCTTAATTCGTGTTTATTCGTGTTATTCGTGGTTAAAGTAAAACCAATTTTTTTTGTAATTTGGGATTTGAAATTTGGGATTAGTATAACTGAAATTCCCCGGCATTTTCAAAACACCGGGGAATCCGAATGAATGAATCAATTTTTCGCCTTCCTGATTCCATCCAAAGCACCCGGTAAACCTGACCATTGGTGCCATTCCGGGTGGTACAGAACTCAATTATTATCCTGCTGCACCTGCTCTTTAATTCGCGAGATGTGTCCGCGGCCCATGGCTTTCACCTCGCAGCCCAGTTCCAGGTAGCGACGAATTTTTTCGTCACTCAAAATACCAAAAGCATCCACAATGGCTGCCGGTTTACCGATGGCTTCCACCACTTCATCCGGTTCCAGTTCCAGGTATGGTTTGTGGCGCACGGCAAATACCACGGCATCCGCATCTTTTAGAGCCGTCTTCAAATCCTTCTGCACTCGCACTTCTTTCAATTTTTCCTGATTGCGGAAGAATTTCTTGCGGCTGTGCCCTTCACCGGGATAAGTGTCCTGCTTCTCCAGTTCCCACCAGTGATCCACATAAGGATCGTGTACCCGGATTTCCGCCCCCATCTCCGAGAGTTTACGGGCAACGATCTCCGAACCACTGTACCGGGTGTCGCCCACATCTTCCCGATAGGAAGCTCCTAAAATCAGCACCTCGGCGGCGGCAATGGGCTTGTGCATATCCCGTAACGCATCCCGTACCAGCTGTGCCGCATGTAATCCCCGCGTGTCGTTAATATCGATAGCCATGGGAGTGATGCGAAAAATGTCGTCTTCGAATCCCAAAATGTGCTTGTAAGCCCACATACCCAGTCCGCCATCCTTGGGCAAACAGTATCCTCCTATGCCCGGACCGGGAAACAAAATATTGTTATGCGTAGGACGAACCTTAATGGCTTCAATCACCTTAATCAAATCCACTCCGTTGCGTTCGGCAAAGCGGCTCCATTCATCCATAAACGCCAGAATTGTTGCGCGATAGCTATTCTCTACGATCTTCGCCGTTTCGCTTTCGATAGGACGATCCAGTAC
>JALWDQ010000477.1:0-11716 GCA_027039625.1 Calditrichia bacterium
GGTGAGTATGGCGTTGGAGTCGATGAGAAGGGCACCCAGGACGGCTTCTTCCGCTTCGATGTTGGCCGGAACCGGAGGAACCAGCTCGTTGGTTGCCGTGCTCATACCTTTCTTGCCTCCACAACATGCCCGCGCAGCCGGATGTATTATATCCTCCCCCCGGTGCGCGGGCAACTCCCCCGCGTCCCGGCATATCATCATGTGGGCAAGCGAAAACTGTGGCTGCTTTTGCAACTTGTAGTCGAGCTGTGATCTGTGTGCCAGTGAAATCGGCGGTGCATGCTATGGAGGGCCACCTGATGTGCCTTTCGCGCGCTAAGATTTTCTCTCTCCGGGTGGTTTTGTAGTCTTGAAAGGGATAATCCTCGTTTCTTTTTTTGCATGCAAAAGAGACGCAAAGAATGCGCAAAAAGTGATATTCTTATATAGAACATCAGGGTCCGTGACGGTATATACAATATTCTACCAGTTCAAAATCTGAGCTCTACTCATTTAGTTGGCGACCATAAAAACTAATCGATTTAGCATAGCGTAATGAGTGGGGGGGGTAAACTTATGGCACGCATATTTATGGACGTTGGCGGAATGCGTCGTGTAGCACGTGATATGCGTTCTATAGCCGAAACGCATGAGCATCGTATTAATATGCTGAATGATTTGCTGGATCGCTTGCAGGAGTTGTGGATTGGCCATTCACCTGAACAGTATGTTGCATTGCAAAAACGATCTCTAGAACTTTTGCGTCGGAAAGTTTTGCGTATTAATGAGCTTGCTAGACAGCTTGAATATGAAATATCTAGGTACGAATCTATGGATCACTTGGACGGTGGTGCGTCTGAGAGTGGGGGGTGGTGAAGTTAAATCTCTCTATCGTTTATTATGTGTACAGAATGTCAGGACAACCTGTTATTTGATAATTCTTCTCCTTAGGAGACAAGGTGGAAAAGCTTTCGGTATCTGCAAGGACCGCAGGGAGTTTCTCATTTCTTTAGTGGTGGATTATAGAGCGAAGATTGGGCCAGTTGAACTGACATTGGCTGTTTGACAAGGATTCCTAGGAATAGAACGATAACAACACGTTTGTGGTAAATGCTGTTTTCCCCAACTTATGTTGCTATATCTGCTATTTCTACAGAGTTTTTGAAACACACTATAAGGAGTGGAATGTATGAGTGAGCTAATTCGTATGTCATCGGAAGAAGTTTCTGCATTGTTGTCAGATATCGAAAGTTTGCTGCAACAATGGGATGAAGATCTTTCACTCCTGCACACTATTGGTAGTGCTCTTCATCAGTTTTGGGAGGCACCAGCTGCAATGGATTACATTTATGAAGTTCACCATATACTTCGTGAAATGGAAAGAGAAGTAGAAAAACTTAGATTCAACCATCGCCTAGCTAGTAAAGAATATGAGGAATGGGTGTCGGCAGATGTTTTACCTATAAGCTCCCGCTTTGATGGAGAGGAAGTCTCTCTCTTGGAGGGTGCAGTCTTAGGAGTAACTGTGGGGAAGCATCTGAAATCAGATGATGGTGTAAATTTCGGTTCATCTCCGAATGTTCTCACTGACAAAATCGTGAATCAAATGAGATGGAATGATGTATTTCGCTTGGAACAGGAGAATGAGGAAAGACTTAAAAAACTACAAAAACGCCTTACTAATCTCGCCAAAGAGGAAGCCTCTCTTTTGCAAGAATTAGAAAAAGACGAGAAGTTATTACGTCACTTTAAAGAGCTTAAAGATAGGTTGCGAGAAATAGAAAAGGAAAGCAAATCGTTGAAGAATCGGATTATCCCCGATAGTCCTCTCCGTCCTGGTTTCGATGACGGTATCTTTGATATGCCATGGCGTACCCGCTCGGATGAATTAGAGGATGAAGCAAAGCGGCTGCGTGAAGAGCTCAAGAGGTCCGCTCCAGTTATCAGGAGGCTTGAGAAACGTGTCGCTTCTATTCGACAACAGCTTGACCAGATTCATCAGCAGCAGACCGAGGTGGAAGCACAAATTCGAAGCACTCAAAGAAACCTGGAGCTACTGAGACGACGAATTGAGAAAGGGATCCCTGCTGACCCGACACATGGAGGTTTAGTTACTAGTCACAGGTATGGGCTTGCTGGTTGCACGAATTATGTGGCACGAAAGCGCGACGTGACTCCTTTTGGTAATGGGCATCCAAAGGACGCCCATTACTGGGACAATCAAGCTGCTAATGCCGGCTATGAGGTGGGGACTCGACCTGTTAAGGGCGCTATCATGGTGTTTGAAAAAGGGGTACTAGGAGTGGATAAAGAAAGTGGTCATGTTGCCTACGTGGAACATGTAAAACGTACCTCTGATGGAGGATACCTGATTACTACCTCAGAGGCAAATACTGTTTGGAAAAAAGGGGGAAAGGGAAAGATCGCTGTGCGCGGTACACATACGAGACCTTATACGAGGCACTATTACATGAAACCGTTGGGTAACGGAAAGTATCGTATTTGGAGGTGCGATAAGAACGGTCATATTAAAAATAATACTCCTCCTGTAGATGTTACTGGGCCACACAAGAGTATTACGTTTATATATGACAAGAGATAGTATTTCTGTTGCGTTATACTATTTTGCTCTTCCGTCTTTCTGTCAATAGAGAACATAGCATATCATCATTATACTGCACATCTTTTAGTCCATAGTTTATGTTCACTCTGTTTTAACGCGTTACAATATTTTTCGTCTCGACTGCTGACGGTTTCCTCACGGGCCTGGTGATGGGGGGCACACTGTCTGCCGTTGTACGGCCTTTCTGCTCATCAACCCTATGCGCAGGACAGAAGAGAGGGCTTGCCCGGTTCCAATGAGCGAAACTGGCTGCACCACCGTTGTTAGGTGGGGCCCGGCTTCCTCAAGTTGGGATTCGAAAGCTTTACATTGCAAGACCCGGGAAATTTTGCGTGCAAAAAGGACGCAAAGAACACGCAAAAAGTGATATCATCTTGGCGGATCTTGTATTCTGATCACAGGGATTTTCCTTAGTTTCTGGTTGTTGGTACGAAGCTGTCTAAATTAAGTAGATATGACCCCGTGAGAGTTTCTATGGGTTATCTTGTGGTGTGTTCTTGCCGCCAACAGTCACGTGGAAAGGCTTATCGGTGTTTTTCACGAGGCATATTCAGAGGGGGGAAGAGCGCGGACTTGCATGCTGAGAGAGGAAGCAATTTAGGAACGAATAAGGTATGACTGTAGAAGGGTAGATATCAAGGGCTCGTAGGCTCGTAGAGCGAACAAGGGGCCTAATATTAAGTAAAAAGAGGACATATTAAGGTGCACTAGATATGCAATTCACTGGCGATACGTCCATAATAGGCGTTCACCGTATTTCCTCTTATTTCTCTGCGCATTAATGCCTCTTTCGATCTCTAATAATTCGATATTTACAAGATACAGTATTGTTGTATTGGGCATCCCTAGGGAAATTCCCTCGAAAGGCAAAAATATTATTTAGGAGGTGTAACATGGCCTCTACTATTAAAATGGAGGTTCCTGTCGTTCAGAATACGCACCGACAACTCATGAACATTAACAATGCGTTGCGTCAACAAATCCAGCAGGCACGGAATCAGGTAAAGAACACTGTTCCGGGAGCTTGGCAAGGTGATTCAGCCACAGAATTCGAGGCTCGTTTTGAGGAATGGGCACAGCAAGCCATACGTCTGTGTGATAATATGGACCAGTTACTACAAGTGATGAACAACGAGATTAACCAATGGATTGAGATGGCCCGCACTCTTTGAGTGTTTAGCTTTAAAACTTGTGCAGCACTATTCCCCTAGGGATGCCATTTAATATGCATGGCTGGTGAAGTTTTTTTCAATTTAACATTATATTTAGTTATCTTGAGGATTCTAGGATGGCTTACATAAAACGAGCGCGCCGACCTCTTGAGGGTCGACAACGTCCTTTTTTTGGAGAGCTACCACAAGAAAAGCTTTCATGGCCTGCCGTGAGGCAGCGTCCTACCCCTCCCACTGCTCCGAGCATTTGGATGTATCTTCCCACACTCTTGTTTCCCTTGCTTACGGGCATAGGCTCTTTACTATTTCAACCGAATCCCTCTATCCGTAGTGTATTACCCTATCTAATATCGGGTTTAGGGATGGGTGTTCTATACCCGGCATTTCAGAGATGGGGGTACCGCCAACAAGTTCGTGCTTATGAAAGAGAACTTCAATATCGTTATCAGGAATTTAAGAAGGGGATAGAGGAACTTGACAGGAGAGCCGAGGATTTAGCACAAATACAGAAGAGAGTCTTGAATCGCCGCTATCCCAAAGCATCCTCTGTATGTAACATAGTGTTCAAAAGAGAGAATTGGCGCAGACGGTTGTGGATACGCGGACAATTTGAAGAAGATTTTTTAGTCCTACGTATAGGTACAGGTACGGGAAAGCCATCCTTTTATTTTGATGACTCGCTTCCATTTGCTCGTGGAACGGAAAAGGAATTGGAAGGGTTAGTAGAAGAAACATTGAGAAAATGGCGGACTATAAATGATGTACCGATAACTGTATCTTTAAGAGAATCACAGAGCATATTGATTCGTGGGACGAGGAACGATGCTCGATCCGTCGCCCATCGTCTTTTTCTTGATTTGATGGTACATCATTCTCCGCGGCTGGTCCGACTTGGGCTTATTGTACAAGGACCGGGGTTCGTAAGAGAAGCTTGGAAGTGGACAAAGTGGGTGCCTCATACATACGCTTTGGAGGACCCTGACGATAATCTACTGGCATTCGATGAGGAGAATGCTTACGAACTAATCGATTTTTTAAAGCAACGCACAGAGGAGCAGGCAAATCAAACCGATGATAGCGTTGAATACAACGAAGCGATTGTTGTGTTTTTCGATGATATGTCTTTGCGTACCCATCCAGACGTAGCTTTTATCGTCAACCATGGGCACGCTGCAGGTATATACACTATTTTTGTAGGTGATGAGACAACCCCTAAGTATCCTACAAACACGGAACTTAGAATAGAAGGAAAACGCTTTGTCCTTAAAACACAGGTTAAAGTAGATGATGGAGACAAAGAGAAAGTACGAACTATACGTCAGGAAGGGCGCATTGAAGAGGTCAGTATAACAGACCTGGGGAGGATCGCTCGTATCTTGGCCTCTATAGAACCACCGGAACCATTACACGGAACCAGCGATCTTCCGACATTGGTTTCACTTGCGGATCTCTTTGAGAAGGTATGTGAGACCCTCTCTCAAGATGAGAGCCAGTATGGCAATGAATCTCTGTTTTCTTCGATAAAAAACACCGATCTGTTATATGACCTAGAGACAGTATTGACAGATAGGATTATTACCGAGATATGGAAAACGTTTTCTACCCATCTTAAAAAACCTGATTCGTCAACCTACTTCGCAATTCTGCGCCATCTAATCAACTTTCCAGTTGGGTTGACGATTAAAGGTAACAAGCTAGAACCCGTATTCCTGAATTTGCTTCCGGAGGGCAGTAAGTGGGGAGGGTATGCTGCATACCATACTATTTTGATAGGACCAACAGGGAGCGGGAAAAGCGAGTTCATCAAAGCGCTTATATGGTCTGGGGCTTATCTCTACCCACCAAATGTGTTGAATGTATTCTTCATAGACTTTAAAGGAGGAGCAGCACTAGAGGACCTCAAATACAGATATCAAGATGAATCCGGACAAGAGCGTGAAATGCTTTTGCCGCATATTGTAGGACTCGTCACTAATCCGGGCTTAGTGGGTGATCAGGAATTGTCTGGTGAAGCAGTAGCGCGTCGAGGAATCTACTGCCTTCGCAGAGAACTGGACCGTCGTATGGAAACAATAACGAAAAAAGGGAAATCCAAGGATATTTGGGAATACAATCGTAAGTTTCCTGACACCCCCTTACCGCACTTGTTGATTATCCTAGACGAGTTCAGCAAGGCGCTACAAGATTTTCCTGAACTCCACGAGGTCTTGGAGAACCTTGTAAGATTGGGACGCTCTTTAGGCATGTACTTACTTCTGGCCAACCAAGACGTCACACAAGCAGTTACGCAACTCTTAACTAATGTAGGGTGGCGCATTGCGTTACGTATGGGAGGGGGCGATCTACGCACAGTCGTCGGCCGGTCTTTACCAGACCTCACTCAAGTGGGACGCGGCTATCTTATGTGTGTCCCTACAAATGAGATTACTGTCTTTCAATCTCCGTATGGTGGCATTCCTTTACATAAAGACTCGAAGGAGTTTGCAATTTACGATATTACGGTCCCAGGGCGACGTGAGATACTTACGAACTTTAAGATAAACGGACATGGAGAGAATCAGGATACAGGCAAAGGCGCTCAGCGTACCCAAGGGCGTATCTTGAGCGAAATGATTTGCAGGGTCGTGTTGAATTCAAAAGAATACTCCCCTCCCAGACATGTATATCTGGAACCATTGCCCGCACATATACCTCTACTGGAGCTTCTACAAGAGAGCGGAGAGCCGCTGGCATTTCGCGATGGAATGTGGATTCCTGAACAAGGACGCACGGATAGTTGGCAAGTACCGATCGGACGAATGGATGATTTAAGAAATGTCCAGTATCAGATACTGCGTTTTGCTATAGACGAAGAAGACGGTCATCTATGGATTATGGGCGTACAAACAAGCGGGCGAGAAAAAGTTGTAGAGGCCATTGTCGGGTCGTTGTCGCATCGATACACACCGGAAGAGATATATATTTACGTACTGGACTTTGGTTCGGGCGTTCTACGTCATTTGAAAAATTTGCCCCACATGGGAACATATGTTGATGTATCCGAGGAAGAAAAACGGTATAGACTATTTCGATTTCTCCAATCTGTATACTCGGAGCGTAAAGGGGGGGCTAAAGTCAGGATACCTCGAATAATGTTGGTCCTTTATGACTTCCATTTTCGCTCGGCAATGGATCTATTGGAAGAAGAGGAATATCGCCTAATACACATCTTTGCAAAAGATGGGGGGAATTTTGGAATTCATTTGATCTTTGTCACCTCTACAGCCTTATCCTTACGTGACGAATTAGCAGGGAACTTGAGTAGGCGCTATATTTTAGAATTGCCCCAACGTGAAGATTATTGGGATGCAGGGTTACCACGAGGAGAGCTTCTACCGTTAACTCGCCGAGTACCTGGACGAGGATACTGGGTCACTGGGAGAGGAGACAACTTACAGGTACATGAGGCTCAAGCTGCACAGGTGCCCTGGAGACAATTTCTTGTAGAAATGGCGCATACATGGGAAGGAAAAAAACCTCCGAAATTTGAGTTACTTCCTTTGTGTCTTTCTAGGTCCTCCTGGCTGGAGCGTGTCAGCAGAAATACAAAGAAATATGAAGACCGCTCTATGATATTCCCTATAGGGCTTGATTTCGAAGAATACAAGCCCATCCAGGTTAACTTGGAGGAAGAGCCGCCCGTATGGCTTATTACCGGTCCCTCTAAAAGAGGGAAAACTAATTTCCTCCTTCTTTGGGCAGATGAAGCTCTGCAGAAATCATTTCCGAATGAGCCTGAAATCACTCCCTGGGAAATATGGTACGTGGGTATGAAACCTCTTCCCGAAGATGCTCATGAGTTGAATGAATCCCCCAGATTTCGAGCGTTTATAGGAGAAGAAAATCAATTATTAGTTTGGGAAGAACTTCAAAGCCGTTTATCAGAATTAGACACAAGGACAAAACTCTTGCTACTTATAGATGATGGGGACGAGGTTCTACCCTCTTTGCCGGATTCTAGTGAGCTAAAAACGGCTAGTAGGAACAGAAAGCTATATGTTCTTCTTTCGGTGAAAAAAGCCTCAGGGACTCTCATGAAGCTGGGATATGGAACGTTTGCTCGATCGCTCTTGCAACAATGCCAGGATGAGCGTATAGGGTTGGCACTCGATGACCGAGGGTTATCTGATTTCTTCAACATGACGCCCAGGAGCATAAAATCGATATGGATTAAGGTATGGAAACAAAGTAAGAACGGGCGTGGCATCTTTGTGTATAGAGGTAAACCTTATCTGGTTCAAATCCCACTAATTGGCTCATGTCAATAGCTCGATAAAAAAAGAGGCAGTTAAATGTACTACGTCGCAGTTACTTTAAAAGTAACACCATGCAATAGAGAAGTGGACCTCGATCTTCCTTGGCAGATGCCTTTGCCGGAGTTTCTGACTTCTGATAATGGTTTAGAGGACGTTATCCGAAGCAAAATGCCCGATTGTGTCAAGGGGATTTTATATGCACGCTCGAAAAATAAAATGATGTGGAAATTGGAAAAGGAGATCCACGGACACCTCGTTCCCTTATACACTCACACTCTTCGGGGGGCAGGAATATATGATGGTGACTATCTCACTGCGCAACTCTACGAGGTAGAACGCAATCCGTATCAATGTTACCTAGAAGTGCTCTTCGATGATCAACGAGATATTGAGAGAATTTATCTGCTCGATGATGAGATAATTATAGGCCGCAATTTGCCGGACGATAATGGCCCCCTGGTTCATGTGGATGTAAGTGCGTTTTTACCAACGGTTGCGCGATACATATCACGACGTCATTTACGTATCAAGAGAGACGGAGATGGATTCTACATTCAAGACTTGGGTAGCCAAAATGGCACTATGATTAATAGTATTCCTCTTCTCTCGGAAAAGAGGCGTCCATCACCTCCTTATAGGATCAATAATGGTGATGAAATCACTTTAGCGAAACGGATTACATTCAAATTCTATGATCAAAGATCCCTATAATAATCTCGAGAAACAGAGAAGAGTGAAGGTATGAATATCTATGTCGAGCCTCCCAGAATTTACTCGTTGCTTCGATCATTGAGGCATATATCATGGGACATGGAGGAGGATGTGCTAAGAGCACGACGGGTTACTACTCGTCTCTCTTGGGCGTGGGAGGGGCCCGCACGAGATAATATATTGCACGAGCTTACATATATTTACCGAAAATGGGATAACTTGTTAGACGAATTTCTCTTTCTCTTGAATCTAGCAGATCGTAAAGTTCAAGAATGTGAGAAAATCGATCGTTATTACGCTAGCATATTCTCTAAAATAGAGGATTGAGTATTCTGTGTATAATATGGAGGCTATTATGACCCGGATATTCATGGACCCAAGCGGAGCAAGACGAGTGTCGTCGCAGATGTATGAGATCTTGTATGACACTGAACATTTTGTGTGATAAATTATAGAGATCTAAGTTTTTACCGTGTCTCCTATGTGCCCTTGGATTAAATAGCATCGGGAAGGAGATAATCATATGCGTATATATATGAATATCTCTCAAATTCGGCGAGTTATCCGTGGTTTGCGAGAAATTCAACAGCAATGTCATCTTTTGGATCAGCAATTCCGTAACGAATTAGAACAATTGCACCGAATTTGGTATGGTCCGGCACCCGACGAATATTATGCAAAACAACATCACATCCTACTGCAATATACTCCGCGCTTTCATGCCTATCTAAGTGAGATTATTCAGATTTTGGAGATGGAACTACAGGAATATCTGCGCGTTGACCAATGGTAAACCAAAAGGCGTCAATCATAAGGGCTGAGCAGGAGGGGGCTCCGAAAAGTCTTGCCGTTGCATCGTTTCCTTCCTTGCGGTAAGTTGCCGGGGGGTACGGATGTCCGATAGGGCACGCAGGGAGAAGGTCGGAAGGCGGGCTTCCCATACCCAACCTCCCGTTTTGTGGGGGCTTTTAGGCCATTCCTACGACGTCCTTCCTGCTTCCTCCTCTCGGCCCCCTATCTTACTACATATAGCATGAATCCTTTTATAGGAGGGCGTTATGACAGTGCTCTATCTGGAACCCGATACCGCCCACCAAAGTTTACAACGGTTGAACCGCATTCTGGAAACGTGGATTGATGCAGTGGAAGATTTGAACCGTATGGCCCATATGACGAACATGGCCTGGGATGCCCCCGCGGCAGAGGAATTCGTTTCTCGCCTTCAGGGGCTTCGATGGGCTTATGTACGCCGTTTACGAATGGCGGAAGAACTCCATCGTCTGGCTTGGAAAGAATATTATCAATGGTTAGAAATGGATGGGCAAGTAGGTGCGTGGCGGTTTTGGCTGAAATCAATAGGTACTAAGCTAGAATGGGCGGATAGTGTTGATGATTGGAAAGAGCGATTGTTTTCGGGGTTTCAGTTGGGGGTGTTGGGGTACAGGTTATTGACAAAAACACCCTATATGGCCGGTTTTAATGGCGTGATTGTTGTTGGGGGAAAACAACAATTCTTGTCTTTGGGTGCTTTATTGACAAATGTTCATGCTATAACTGCCAAGCGTAGTTTGCGTGTAGTTCGGGGAAGATTAGGAGAAATTGCGAATCCCAAGTCCTTGGGGTTCTGGCTTACTGTGGGAACCGAGTTCATTGAAGAATTCGTGGAAGACCCGGAATATCCCGGGGATGTATTACGCAGTAGTATCGATACTGGCACCGAAGTTGCTGTTGGCGTGGCTACTTCGGTGGCCATTGCCGGGGTAGGTACTTATATGGGCTCCTTTGTAGGCGGCGCGATTGGGGGTGCCATTGGGGGGCCGGTGGGCGCGGTCATTGGCATGAAGGCGGGTGCTATAGTTGGCCCTATAGCTGCTCAATGGGTGGCCGAATCGGTGAAGATCGGCGGTTTGCCAGCCACGGAGTGGTTGGAAGAACAGGTATCGGATTGGGTGACCGAACCTGTAGCCGATGCGGTAGAAGACGCGGCAGAAGCCGTAGGCGAAGCTGCCGAATCCGCCTCGTTCGCGATCCGTGGAGCTGTCGACTGGGCGGAAGACGGGATCCGCTCGGTGGTGAAGTTCTTCGGGGGGTGAGCACCTATGGGGCGCAGGAAGTGGAAAATTCGCCCTTCACGTTTGCAGGCCTGGGGAATCACCCTGGCCTCGGGCGGTGCTGCGGCTGCTTTGCAGTTGGCGTGGACCATAGGGCCATTACAAGGTATATCTCGGTGGATCGTGGTACCCGTGATTATCGGTTTGGTCGAGGTGGCCCTCCTTCCTTGGGGACTCAGAGAGTGGGCCTTCCGGCGAGGACGACTGCCGGACCCCCGATACATTGTCGGTGGTTTTCTCATCTCTTGGGCCCTGATCACAGCGTACGTTTTCCTGCGCTGGGCTGTCGAGTAGACCAACTGGTTTCTATACTCACGTCTTTGGAGGTGAAATATGGCAGAGTGGACGCCGTTCTCGCTCTCTGTGGAAGAACTGGCGCTAGGCGTTTCCCTTATGGGTTATCCCGAAGACGCAGCTACGCTTTTGCGTGCCCAATTTGGAGACATTTCTTCTGAAAAGGCCCAACACTATCTGGAAGCCGCCAGTCATAGTTTGCTGGCCCGCGGTTGGGTGGTGGAAGAAAATGGCTCGCTGACGTTGTCGCCCGTGCTACAAGACGTGATTCAGGAATTAAAGGGTGTCCAGTTTTCCATCCAGTTGCAAAAACGTCCCCCACGTAGGTCACCGGCTTCTCTGACGTTTCATTTTGATCCCACGTATGTCCTACTCCATTCGCTTTCGTACGATGTGATCCATCGATTTTACCGAATTAATTATAAAGATGTACTACCAGCCGGATGGGCATTTTTTGATGTTCCAAGAGAGCAATGGGAGCAGGAGGGAGATTTCGGCTTGATTCCCGCTATATCTTTTCGTGCCTTGTAT
>JALWDQ010000478.1:0-1167 GCA_027039625.1 Calditrichia bacterium
GCCCGGCAAACAGCGTCCCGATTAAAATGGACGCCAGCATGATTCCCACCGAAATGTAATAATCCATAATGGGCGGATTCCCCATGGGGATGCGTAAAATCATAAATGTGGGGGTTAAGGGAGGAATAAACGAGAGAATGCGCACCACCAGGGAGTTGGGACTTTCCAGCACCAGGATAGCCAGCACAATGGGGAAAATGGACAGCATGCGCATAAACTGGTTCAAATGATGGGCATCTTCTTCGCTGGAAAAGAGGGAACCGATGCCCACAAACACGGTGGCATAAAACAGATATCCCAGCACAAAATAGAGTAAAAAGATGCCCGCATTGCGCAGGGTGAGGAAGGAAATTTCGCCCGTGTTCAGAACGTTTAACCCAATCAACAAAACTGTAAGCCCAAACCAGATGAGAATCTGGAAAATCCCCAGCAGACCCAGCCCAAATATTTTTCCGGCCACCAGCTGGGTGTGATGCACCGAAGAGAGTAAAATCTCGATGACCCGATTGGTTTTCTCTTTCAACACACCATTAAAGAGAAAGCCGCTGGAAGTAAAAATGCTGATGAACAGGAAAAGTACCACAATAATGGGACCAATGTAAGTAATCATAAAATCGAATTCCTGCTTTTGCTCCCCTTGCAGTTGAATTTCCCGGAGGGTCACCGGTTTAAGCAGCTCCTGAATTTTGGAGACCCGCAACCCTTCCTGACGCATGCGTTCTTCCACCATCACAATTTGAACCGCCTGCTTAATGGAACCGATTTGCAAGAAACTGGCGGGGAGCAGAGAATGGAATTCCACAATGCCCCGGGAGAACTCCTCGGGGTCGATGAGGAGATATCCTTCCACCACCTGATTCCGCAGCAAATTGTCCGCATTCCGAATGATTTCCATTTGCCAGAGGGAATCCAGGTGAGCGCGTGCTTTCTGGTAATCCAGTTGCGCCAGGTCGCGCGCTTCCCGGGTGGCGGAAAGCTGCTCGTAGGTCTCGCGCAACAGGCGCTCCCGCTTGCGCGTACGCGGCTTCTGGAAAATGTACTTACGTCGCTCTTTTATTTTATTATAAGCATCCTGTAAGCTATCCAGTTCGTGTTTCATGCGGGCAATCTGCAGAAAACGCTCCTTCATTGCCGCAGAAGTATCCGTTTTAATGGGCAAAATACGGA
>JALWDQ010000479.1:0-11710 GCA_027039625.1 Calditrichia bacterium
CTCCAGGGCATGGCATACACCACCAGAGCACGGGTTTTTATGGTTTCCGTCATTGCCGCGGCTCCTTCGAAAATTGCTGGAGTTTAAATTAACCAGAAAATTGGAAAGGAACAAGGAGCGGAGGGAAAGGGAGTTACCCCCGTTTTTTCCGTTAATATTTCCCTGCATGGTAACCAACAGGCTTATTAGATTGGAAAGGAGTGAAATGGACGTTTCATCCGGGAATACCCGGTTTGGCTCGGAAAAATACCGAAGTTTCTTACTGGTGTTAAGTTGTTCGATTAACCCTGTTTAGAACAATTTTTAAGGATTTCTTTTGCTGGGGTCACTTTTCGTCGGTTAACTGCATTTTTCTCCCTTTCTAATTTTCATCTAAAATTGAATCTTTGCAAAAAATAATCAAACAAAAGCGAATCGTCTGGATGTTTGGCCAGTGGATTGGTTGATTACCGAAAACTCAAACATTCCGGATATTAGCAATGCTCGGTGCCATTTTCTGTTATATTCCGCGCAGAAAAATTTCTTTCAGATAAACAACTCAGAGAACTGGCAAGAGGTGCAGCATTTGCAAGGACCGGATGAAAATTCCGTTAGATATTTGAAACTCAATTTTTCATACTGTTTTATAGAGAGAAGTTGAGAGAAAGTGCCACAGAATAATGTAGCGTTTCCGCGTGCAGAGAATGAGTGGTGATTTTGATTCTGGGCTGGCTCCAGAGGGTAATATCTACCTGAGAAGCTACCCATATTAACACATAGGCATAGGAAAAATAAAATTGCTGCCGGTAAAAGCGGTTGTATTGTTGGTAGAGGCGGGCGGCTTCCTCAGGGGTGCTGGCATTCTGGTAATCCTTTTCCCGCAGCCGGGTATTGATGGCTGCGTAGATTAATCCGCTGAGGGAACCCAGCGCCGCCGCCCCCAGCACAACCCCTTTGGTGCGGTAGCCCCGATGCCATTGTTCCCATCCGGGAATAAGCAAGCTGCGCCAGGCTACATCCTGAACTGGCTGTTGCAAATGGAGTTGGGAGAGGCGGTTATTTAAATCTTCCAGAAACTCTATTTTCGTTTTGCGAAATAAAGCCAGAAGTTTGGGCGGAGTCTGAACGGGATCCAGAGAGTAAGAGGGATCCACTTCCAGCAGATGCCAAAAATGGTTGCTGGCCAGGGTGCTGTTGCCCTGCTGAAAGGCAATAAAAGCGGCATACTTGTAAATCTCTACCCGATTCTTGGGGGAAAACGTTTCGATTGAGGGAAAGGCGATGTTCAATAATTCCGCGCATTTTTGATAATCGAAGTTATTGTACGCTTGTGCCAGCCGGGATACCAGTTCGTCTTCTCCCAGCAAAGAATCCGGCTGAGCAGACCAACCCGTACCACCAACCCCTATCCACAATGCTAGCACGATAAAGAAGAGATGTCGCCGCAAAGATTTTTTCCTGTGTTGTATTAAACCATCCGTTTCTCGACGTAAGATATTTTACATAAAAAGAAAAATATTTGCAACCGGACAAATAAACGGTTGCGGGAACGGATTTCCGGGGAATACCGGGGATGAAGGCATGAACAGCATTTATCTCACCGGATTTTTCGGAAGTATCACGGGAAGAACATCCGGAATATAAATAACAAAGCAAAAGGGGCTGTCCTTTAAGAAAAGCAAAAATGGGCACCACCGGGGTTAGACCAATTCCATTCTCCTATCGTTGTCTTCGGAACAATCCCCGGGGCACCCGGGAAAGTCCATTAATTTCTCCCTAGCTTCTGTTTTACCCAGGCGAATCCATCCCTCCTTTCCAGCTTCACATCCTCTATTTTTACGAGGCGTCTATTCGCCCCGGGTACACTTTCAGTGCCTCGCGAATAATTTCCATGGAACGGTGCATGTCATGCACATTCAGAACAAAGGCAATGCGCACTTCGTCTTTCCCTTTGCCAGGAGTAGCATAAAAGCCATTGGCCGGAGCCAGCATCACCGTCTCGCCATCCAGATTGAAATCGGTGAGCAGCCAAGCTGCGAAATGATCGGCATCTTCCACCGGTAAACGCACGATGGTGTAAAATGCGCCCTGGGGTTTCAAAGCAACCACTCCGGGAATTTTTTCCA
The DNA here is from genome assembly GCA_027039625.1 of Calditrichia bacterium. Classification (GTDB taxonomy): domain Bacteria; phylum Calditrichota; class Calditrichia; order RBG-13-44-9; family RBG-13-44-9; genus JALXCH01. The sequence goes on from JALWDQ010000479.1 coordinate 2,106, forward strand.
GCTCCCGAAATACCACATCGCGCCGTTTCTTATATTCGGAAATCACTTCCTCAAAATACGATTTGGGGGTGTGGATAGCAGCCCGGGCAGCCATTTGCTCCAGCGTGGGGGGACACAAACGCGCTTGCCCTAAACGGAGCCCCGCATCCAGTACCTGACGGTTGTGGGTGACCAGGCACCCCACCCGTGCTCCACAGGCGCTGTAACGCTTGGAAATGCTGTCCAGCAAAATGGCGCGTTCCTCCAGCCCTTCCAGATGCATAACCGAGATGTATTGAGCATCGTCGTAAACAAACTCCCGATACACTTCGTCCGAAAAGAAGAAAAGATCGTGCTTTAAAACCAGGTCGCGCAAAGCTTCCATCTCTTCCCAAGTGTACACATATCCGGTGGGATTGTTGGGAGTGCAAATCATAATTGCCCGGGTACGCTCGGTAATTTTTGCCTCAATCTCGCTGATGGGAGGGAGCTTAAATCCATCTTCCACCCGGCTGGTTACCGGAACAATGCGCACTCCGGCTTCCACGGCAAAACCGTTGTAATTGGTATAAAACGGTTCAGGGATAATGATTTCCTCACCGGGATCCATGATGGTCATAAACGCAAAAATGATGGCTTCGCTGCCACCGGTGGTTACCAGAATTTCTTCGCTGCTGATTTCAATATTAAACTGCCGATAGTATTCTACCAATTCTTCCCGATACTCCCACAAACCTGCAGAGTGACCATACGGCAGAATGGTAAGATTGTGGTTGCGAAAGGCATCCAGCAGCACCTGTGGTGTGGGAATATCCGGCTGCCCGATATTGATGTGGTACACATGAATTCCCCGACGTTTGGCCTCTTCTGCCAGGGGCACCAGCTTACGGATGGGGGAAGGGGGCATCAGATTGGCGCGCTTTGCTATCCGTGGCATCGTAAACTCCTCCTATTAGTTAAATCAGGGCTCGTGTTCAAATTTAATCTTTGTGTTCCGGTTTAAGTTAATCTTCAAATTCTTCAGGAGAATCGTGCATATAGGTTAACCAGTGCCGATATTTCGGTAATTTTCCCCGAACAACCTGCTGGTACTGAGCCGCTAACTTCCGGGTTATGGGGCCGGGCATTCCGGTGCTGATGACGTATTCCGGCCATTTTTCCCGGGGTGTTTCCGCATGGGAGCCGTCTGTGACCCGGGTAACCGGAACCACCTCTGCCGCCGTTCCGGTGAAGAAGACCTCATCGGCAGAAATGAATTCTTCCACGGAAATGGGACCAATTTCCACGGGAATTCCCATATCCTGGGCTAATTGTAGCACGGTCGTTCGGGTAATCCCTTCCAGGATGGATTCGCTTCGGTCGTTGGTTTTCAGGGTGCCATTTTTAACCAGAATCACATTCTCCCCGGTACCTTCGGCAATCCGGCCTTCCAGATTGAGAAACACCCCTTCGTGGAAACACAATCGTCGAGCAAAAGTACCGGCAATGTTGGATTGGGCATATAAACCACCAATTTTGGCTCGTAAATCGATCTGGCTGTTGTGGAAGCGGCGGAAGGGGAGCAAAAGAACGTGGACTCCTTTTTCCAGAGATTCATCTCCCAGGTAAGCACCCCTGTCCCAGCAGGCAATGGTGACCCCTACGGGACTGTATTTGGGTACCACTCCGGGGTTTCCGTAAGAGTAAAACACGTTGGGGCGAATGTAAGCGGCTCGCAGTTCATTGGCTTTTAATACCTGGCGAATGATTTTTTCCAGCTCTTGCTTTCCCCAGGGAACTTTCATGTTCAAAATATCGGAAGAAGTCATTAAACGATTCAAATGCTCTTTTAAACGGAAAATTGCCGGACCCCGCTCGGTATCGTACGCCCGAATGCCTTCGAATACCGAACTTCCGTAATGTAAGGCATGGGTCATCACGTGAATATTAGCGGTGTTCCAGTAGTACATCTCGCCATTGTGCCAGAATTGCCGGGCACCCGGAAAATGTGAGTTCTTTAACATGCAGTGGTTCCTGTTTTCCGTTAAACATTAAAAAACCCGGTTTAAAAATAAACCGGGTGGATAAAAAAATCATTTTGAAATGAGAAAAAATAACATACGCCACGGTTTTGTTTTATTCATGTCTGGAAAGGGATTTTAGACAATGGTGCCTGAAAAGTCAAGAACAATAAAAATTTGTACCAATAATTATGGTAAACATTACAGTGATTAACCCGGGAGGTTTAGAGAAAAAACCAGGGGGAGGAGCAACATCCCTTCCAGTGGGAACGTTATCGATTTCTTATCAAAAGGGCGTTTTGTCCTTTTTTTAAACAGCCGGATTGCTCATTCTGGTTTTCAAAAAATGAATTGACATTTCAGCTTGATTTTATTAAACTTTTCAATATTTACGACGTGTTTTACAGAAATTTATATTGTCTTTTGGGAAATTAGTTCTAACATAATTAAACCGCATGGAGGAATAATGGCTGATAAGTACTCCCGAGGCTCCATCATCCTTGAAATACTGATTGTTTTGTTATCGTTACTTTTAGTGGCGGTTATTCTTATTCCAAATAAAATCTGGAAAGAAGAAGATCAGATTACCAAAAAATGCCGAAATAACATTAACAGTTTAGCAGAAGCGGAGGCGTTTTACTACCGGGCGAACGAAGCTTACACCGATTCGCTGAACAAATTATTAAATTTTGTACAAAGTGATTCTGGCTTACATCAGCGGCAAACCCTGGTTTCATTAACCCGAAGTTTTTTAACGGTTATCAACAATATACTGGAAATTGCCAGCATTAAAAATATTTCGGATCTCTCCCTGGCTGCGTACGAAATTGCGGGCGACCTGGTAGGTAACGAGCGTTATTTCCGGAAATATGAAGATATTTTAATGAAAAGCCAGGAAATTATGCGGGACATCCAGCAATTCGATTCCAGTACTACCTTTCCTAACTTTAGCCGCACGAAACTTTTTGTGGACTCGTTGCGCGATTTGCGGGAACGGGTTTCCGATTATTCCCTCCAGGAGGGGATTCTAAAAGCGATTAATTATGTGGATTCCATAAATTATTATTTCCCCAACGTAGAGCGAGAAACGGTTAACGAATACTGGAATCAGGAATATCAAAAAATTCAGAAATTTATTAATAAAATTAAGAATACCGATATTGTAAAAGTCTCCAGTGTGCCAGATCGATTAAAGAAATTTATGGATCGCATCAACACCAGCCTGGCGAACTTTACCACAGTTGATGTAAACGAAGAGCAGGGCAAATTAAACGCCGAGCGACAAAATCTGGAAGAATTACACCAGAAATTCCTCAGCCCCGATTTCTTTATTCTTACCCAGAAATACGGATTAAGCAAGCTAAACGAAACCGACTCTATTCTGGTTCACCTAAATCAGGATAATTTTTACTGCCCGGATTGTAATGAATTGTACCTTATTGATACCGCAGACGGGCGTCACATTACGGTAGAGTGCCCCAACCTGCTGGACAAATTTCACCAGCTATTTGTAGCCGACATTGAACCAATTAAAAATGTGGCAATTTATGCTCAGATTGATTCCCTGGATTCCATAATTGCCCGCACCAAAGCCCGATTGAATCAGAATCGGCTGGTTTTGCGCAAAAAATCAGACATTTTGCTGGATTTGAAAGAGATTATGGCAGAATTTTCGGATCTGGAGAATGTTTTCTTCTACCGATATGCGAAAGAGGTGGGCAATTTTGTGAAGCTAGTACAGAGGGAGAAAAAACTTTCGGTACTGAAGCCGGCAATCGAAGATATTTTAAATCCCATGGATACGCTGGCAACGCGCATCGAAACGGGGAATCTGAGCGATCTGGAACAGAAGCTAATGTACTATAAAAAGAAATTGTCCCGGTTAGATTCTGTTGTAGCAGCCAGCAAGCTTTCCCGACGGTTCCGCAAACGATACGAATCCGGTGCTGCGGCTTTCGAACCGGCCATCGAATTGTTGAACCAGATGAAGCAAAGTTTCGATGCCAATGAAGCACAATTATTTCGCGAAGCATCTAAAAAACTGGAAAAAGATCTGCTTCATGCCCTGGAAGGAGAAAAAGAACCTGTTTATGTGATTTTTTATAAAAAACATATTAATCACGGTTACATGAAAGACGGTGAAAAAAGCTGGGAGAATCAATAGCGAAGGGGATTTCGGTGAAGCACATTCATAGCATATCTTTCCAGGAGGATTTTTTCCTCTGGACGGAAATGAATATTGATGGCCAAACGTTACATATTCGAAGGGCAGTGAGTGATTCACTGCCCATTTCAATTAATTATCAAACCATCGGTCAAAGTCAAACCTCGGCTATCAAGCAAATTGCCAATCATCTCTCTGCTATTGCTCAAAAATACGAGCTGAACCCGGAAACTGTGCGTTTTTCTATTCCGGCACGTTTTTCTTTAATTAAACGTTTGCCCGTAGATTCAACCATTCCAGCTGAAAAGTACCCGGAAGTGGCTGCTTATTCCATAGAAAAATACTGGGGGGAGAAACCGGAAAATTACCATGTTTATCTTCCTGAATATTTAATCCAGCGCGAAAATTTTCAGGAGATTTTACTACTTGCCATTCGGAAAAAGGTTCTGGAATTTTTTGAAGATATTGCCTCCCGGGCCCAGATGAATTTAGAAACGGTAACCCCGGACTGCTTTCCGGTTGAAGAATTTTTACGCACTATTTACCCCAATTTAGAAGGTGACCTGCTTTTGTTAGGATGGCAACGACGAGGGTACGATGTGATTGTTTCTAACTCCCAGAATTTTCTGGAATATCAGTTCCATCCCTACAATTCCGAGTTAGAATCCATTGAACAGATTGAAGATGACGATCTTCTCTCTCGTTTCGATGTATTTATTGATGAGCTTCAGCAACCTTCGGTGCTGGATAAACCACGATTTCAATTTAAATCCATATTTATGTTTGGTTTTCACTTTAAACGAGAATGGATTGATCCGTTGCAAGCGCAAACTTCCATTCCCATCCAGCTATTTAATCTGGAAAATACGGATGTATTTCGACTGGCAGCCGAGAGTCAGGAAATTTCATCGGATCGCCTTTATCAAATGATTCAACCAATCTCAAACATATTTTAACTCCGATTAAAAAGGGGGATTCTATCATGGTGAAGGTTAATTTAAAAACCGCTTCACCAATAAAAACGACCGCAGCAACCGAAGAGAAGACGGAAGCTCAAGCCCCAACGGCACCGGCCAGCACCATATTAGATGAATCTATTGATCTTTCTTTCGATTCCACCGAATCGCTGGTTCCTCGCTCCGATAAACAAATTGAAGAAAGCGCTGCTGAACCTTTTGTTTCCGAATTAAAAGAAGAAGAAAAATCCGAATCAACCGTTTTATCTTCATCCAGGGAATACAGTGAGGAAGAAACCTTCTCGTTTTCGGGAAATGGGAAGAAAGGGATGTTCATTGGTTTTACAGTAGGCATTATTGGACTGGTGATTGTTTTAATTTTGATTTTAACATCCGGGAAAAAACAGGCAGTTCCGGAGAAACCGGTAGCGGAAGTGAAGGCAAAAACGGAAACAGAAACCCAACCATCGAAACCCGATCCGGAAATTTTGTCCATTTTCCAGGAAAATTTGGCTTACAACCAATTTATTGTCACTCAGTTGCAGGAAATGATTCAGCGTCGTCCCAAAACAACGAAAATTGCATTAATGGTGGTTACTCCCAAAGAAATTGACCTGACCGTTCTGGCGGATTCGCGAGAAAAAATTGCTCAGTTTCACCTGGCATTAAAACACAATTTCCCCAAGCTTCCTTTCCGCATACTTTCTGTGCAGGACAAATTTGAAAACGATAAAACTCAATATTACGCCGACTTTTCAGCGAAGGTTATGCCATCTCGCATTACACCTCACAATCAATCCATTAATATCACTGTTCAGCCTCAGAACATTGAAGCAGAATTGAAGCAATTGGCCGAAAACAATCATATAACAGTCGCCAAACTTAAACGGGGAAAAGTTATTTCTCAGGCAAAATACAATCTGATTCGTTATTACCTCCACTTAAACGGAACCCGGGAGAATCTTATTCGTTTTCTCTCGGACATGATTCAACACTATCCCATGATTCGGATTAACAAAGCAACGTTATTTTTTTATAATCTGGCATCTATTTCGGATAAAAATCTCTCAAGTCGAATTTCGTTTACATTCTACAATATAAAATAATCTTTGCGAAATCCCATGCGTATAATTGCCGGAAAGTACAAAGGTCATCACCTGTATTCAGCCAAAAATCAATCTATACGGCCTACAACCGATCGGATTAAAGAGCACATCTTTAGCGTTCTGGACGATTTTGTTGTAGATTGCCGGGTGCTTGATCTCTTTGCCGGCTCGGGGAGTCTGGGAATAGAAGCTTTAAGCAGGGGTGCAGAAAGTGTAACTTTCGTGGAAAATTCTTACAACTCCATCAAAGTGCTTAAAAAAAACCTGGCACGTTTACCCATTCAGGAACCGGTGTTCGTTATTCGAAAAAACGTACTCACCTTCCTCAAACAAAATAAGGAACCTTTTGATTTAATCTTTGCCGATCCACCTTTTAAATGGAATCGTTTCATTGAACTGTTACCTCTGGTATTTTTACCCGAAAACCTGGCCGAATATGGGATTTTCGTTCTGGAAAGTGAGCGTACCCACGATATAGAATGGGAAACCAATGTGTACGAGGTATTGCGCCAGAAAAAGTTTGATCGCAGTATCATTACATTTTTCGGAAGAAAAGGTGTAGAATGAGAATCGCCCTCTATCCTGGAACTTTCGATCCCATTACCAACGGACATCTGGATATTCTGGATCGCGCCAGACGGCTCTTTGACCACATCATCATCACCATTGCCATGAATCCGCACAAACAGCCTCTGTTCACCATGCAAGAGCGAGTTGATTTAATTAATCAGGTGCTTCAAGAAAGGAAAATTAACCACAATGTTTCCGTAGAAGCGTTCGAAGGATTGCTGGTGGATTTTGCCCGGCAAAAAGGGGCAATTGCTATCATCCGCGGGCTACGTGCTGTTTCGGACTTTGAGTACGAACTTCAGATGGCACTGATGAACCGTCGCCTGGAAAACGAAGTCACCACGGTGTTTATGATGCCCCACGAAAATTATTCCTATTTGAATTCCACCATTGTTAAAGAAGTGGCTCGCCTGGGAGGCGATGTTTCCGCATTTGTCCCTTCCATCGTGAAGGAGACTCTGCTAAAAAAGTTCGGGAAAATGTGAGAGAAACCAATTTCCTTTAAGATTACCGAAGCGGACAATCCACCCACAGAATATAGACCAACTCAGCCTGCTTCTCTCTGCAACCATTCTCCAGAACAAAACCGAATCAACAAACTCACAGCTTATTTTTGAATAAATACCCCTGGCTGATACACCGCAATCCAGACCAGATGGCCTGCCAATTTGCTAAAAATCTTTTGATTTTATATCCGGGATAAGTGTTCCTCCTCAGGTTCTGATTCCTGATAAAATTAACCAGAAGAGGTTTTTGTTGTATCTTTTTTAACCAGAGACCGGGAATTTCTGATATTATTTCTTGCTTAAACTAAATATTTTTGTTAAAATATATCGTGATTTGGGCTTATAATTTTTGCGTTCAATAATTTTAATTGTAACAACCTCGTTTTAAATAAGAAACGTCTGCTCTACAAAAATTAGGTTATTCTCCGATCCGGTTGGTCCCTCCGGGAGCAGCCGGGCGCTGGGGTAACACGGGCAACCGGTTACCCTGCCCGATGGATGGTTTAACGGTTTAAACTGTCCTGAATTGGCAAAGGAGAATGAATCCTTCGGCTATTGTGCCGCCAGGGTTCATTTTGAGTTCGCAAACAGGACCTCCTGCCAATTCAGCAGGAGGTTTTTTTTGTCTCAAAAAACAGCAGGATAAAATGAACGATCTGACAGCCGCCATTATTGCCGGTGGAAAAAGTACGCGTTTCGGTGCTCCCAAATGTGAGGTGGAGATTCTGGGAAAAACTCTGCTGGAAAATGCCATGGATATCGCTCTACAGGTCACATCGCGGGTGATGGTTATTTCCGGGGAGCGAACCATTCCGGTGCGGGATGGAATATCGGTCTATCCGGATGTAACACCGGGACGGGGACCTCTGGGGGGAATTTACACCGCCTTGCTCCACACCACCACTCCGTATCTATTAACGCTGCCCTGCGATGTGCCTCTCCTTCCTGCTGCGGTGCTGCGGCAACTTACTCGCTATATTTCTTCCGGACGCCCGGTGGTGGCAGTGTCTCACAAGGGTCTGGAACCTCTGGTGGCAGTGTGGCCCCGGGAAGCACTCCCCACAGTACAACAGTGCCTGGAAACCGGTCGGCTTAGCCTGCGTGAGCCTCTGCATCAGTTGCAGGCAGTTGAGGTCGTTCTTCCCCGGGAAATGAAAGAAAGTTACCAGCCCGAGTATTTTTTGAACATCAATACCCGGGCAGATTTACAGATGCTCTTTTCTTTCTTAGAAAGGCAGGGAATGTATGAAACGATCTGAGGTTCGGGAAAATATTGCCCCATCCCTAACGGATAGTGGCATTCACAGCACCACGCGGGATACGGTAGTCATTGCGGTTTTTGGTGCGTTATGGGGATTGATGGAAATAACCATTGGCGTCACCCTGAAGGGATTGCGCATCCCCATGGGCGGCGCCATGCTGACCTCTCTTTCGGCCATTATTTTTCTCACCGGTCGCTATTTCGTCCCACGCCGCGGCTCCATTTTAATGATGGGAGCCGTGGCGGCTATTCTGAAAATTTTCTCCATTGGAACCGTTATCGCCGGACCTTTCCTGGCCATTCTCATTGAAGCCGGTGTGGGAGAAGTGCTGGTCTCCCTGCTGGGCATCCATCGGGTAAGTTTCATGATTACCGGAAGTACCTTGCTTCTGTACACCATCATCCACCCGTTTCTTTCCCAGGGAATTGTGTTTGGCACCAACATATATCGGATTTATCTGGAAACGTTTACCCGTATTGCGCAGATTTTACATCTGGATCCGCACCGATTGCTGCTTATTGTGGCTATTTACGCCGGTGTGCATGCTTTAATGGGAGCTGTGGCCGGCTGGGTGGCATTTACCCTTTCCCGCATGGTTGATGAAGAGTTTCGCCGGTTAAAAGAGGCTGGAGGTGAAGCATGATTAAACGGTACGCGTTTTTCTCCGGAATTTTAGGCGTGATGGCGCTCAGTAGTTCTATTCACAACTTCATGTACCTGGTACCGCTGGCTATGGCGATGGTGCTGCTGGTGGACCGGCGGGCGTTATTCATCCTTCTGCGCTGGAAATTTCTCCTTTTCCTTTCCCTGCTGGTGTTTGGCATTCCTTTATTTATTGGGCAGCGAGATGGCCTGTTCCTGGGCATCCCTTATTCCCGCGAAATCTTTCGCATGAGTGTGGAGATGGCCAGTCGCAGTGTTATTCTTTTAATGGCAATTAAAACCTTCACCGGAAACATTTCTGTGGAGCAAATGTCTCAGGGATTTCAGCGGTTGCGCCTGCATCGTTTTAGCGAGGTATTTTCGCTATCCATGAACATGCTTCCCCGCATTCGTCAGATT
>JALWDQ010000480.1:0-1165 GCA_027039625.1 Calditrichia bacterium
GGCCATGGTCGCGGTCAAACGCCATCGCGGCCACATGGTATTTCTGCTGGGATGAGGTGATGTGGTAAAGCACCGGGTCCAGGGTGAGGGTGGCGTAAGGCTGCGGTTGCCAGGAGGGGATCTCCCCGCGAGCCACCGCGGCCAATTGGCTGGGATCGTAGAAAAGCATCTGGGCCTCGAAACCGGTGCTCCACCAGCCACGATCACAATCATCGGGCCAGGGGGGCTGATCCGTGCCATCGGCGCAGCCATACCAATTGTCCCCCACGCCTTTCGTGCCCACGAAAACCACAGCCGCCCGATCCCCAGCGGTGAGCCACGCACCGCCGGTCCACTCATCCGAATGATGATAGCCGTTCAAGGCATGGGGGTTGGGTTGCATCACATTCTCGTAGAGAAGCAAGGGCGTCGCGGGCAAGACGGTGTTGGGAGGGGGCGGATTCCCTTCGGCCCAGGGGGCGATGGCGAAAAGGGCCGGCCCTTCCGCGGCCTGACCCCCATCCCGGTAACGCCCGGTGGCCAGGCTACGGCCCTGGGTGACCGCATCGGCCCACGCCTGGGGGATGTCGAAAAGATAATCGCCTGTCACATAGTTGGGATAACCACCCACTGCCCATAACCCTTGGGGGCGGGGATTATCCAGCGTCAGTTCGGCCCAGCCATGAGAAGGCCCCGCATCTTCGGGTTGACCAGGCGCGTGATCCGCCCACGCGAAATAGAGCTTGCCCCTCTGCTGCCCACCATGCGCGGGCAGATAGGCCAACCCCACCCTGGGCATCTCCAGTTGAGGAACCAGGCCCTGGTGGATATCCGCAAAGGGTTGCAAAAGCCGGGCCGTGGGCAGATCAGCCACATGTTTCGTCGGGGATTGCACCGCCGCGGGAATGTCGATCTCCGCCACCCGCTGCCAGGGGTCCGCGCCCACGCCGAACAGGGAGCCAGGAAAACCGTCATCCGCCCCCTGGGGATCGCCCTGGGGGTAATAGGTCAATGCAGAACTCCAATTGGCCCATTCCCACCCCTGCCCCTGGGGGTCGGCGGGCAACCGGAACGCCCCCAGGTAGTGGAGGTCCGAGGGCTGAATGAGCCGGGTCGGGGGGGATGACGTGGGCGTGGCAGAGGGGGGGGGCATGGCAACGGGCGTGGGAGACTCGCTGTGGCCAGT
>JALWDQ010000481.1:0-1164 GCA_027039625.1 Calditrichia bacterium
TCCCCTGGCAGGGTGAGAGGCCACGGAGTGGCCGACAGAATTTAGCCCATGGCCTTCAGCCATGGGAAAAGGAATTTCCACCCAACCTATTTGAGTCCTGTAAGGACGACAGAAATAATTTTGAATTTTGAATTAAGAATTTTGAATTAGACGGGTTCGTGCAAATTGGCACAATTTATTGCTATGAAACAAAACAATTTTCTGGCTGAATTAAAAACCAATAAAGATGAAAAAAAAGAGTGAAATTGAAGCATTAAACCATCAGGAGTGCGAAGCACTCACACAAGGATAGCCCAGGGCGAAGCCCTGGGAATAGAGACAACATAAAAATTGAGCCCTGAAAGGGCGACACGGATGGAATTTTGAATTTTGAATTATTTTGGATTGTGAACATAGGCAGTTGTTATTTTTGACAGGATTCACGGGATTAACAGGATTAATGCCCAGAATCCTTTCTGCGGGTCCATAGGTCCTCAAAACTCCTTTGGAAACTTCCTTGGAGACTCCGTGAGTGGATGGACTCCCGGAACGGGTCTGGGACTGAGAGCGGGATGAGTAAAAAACGGGCTCTGTGAGTAAAAGGACACAGAGAATATAGAAGGAATAAAAAATGTAAAAAAAACCGCAGCGTACGCCACGAGCGCTACGTAAAAAATAAAAATGTTGATCGTTGCGTCCGCTGTGGTTTTTTATTTTTGATATTTGGGATTTGAAATCTGGAACTTCTTTGCTCCCTTTGTGCTGTCTCATACACAACGATTGAGATTCTTCGCTCCTCTGGCGGTTCACTCAGAATGAGAGGGAAAAAACACTGGATATTGCTAAGTACCAATTAACCGCATAAAATTCTTCACCACGCCTATGCTTCACTCTTTTTTATTACCTACAATACTCAATTCAACCATTATGACCTTTACCTGAAATCGGAGCCCCAGGCGGATGACTTCGCCAGACGATTTGAAAATCCGTATGATTTTCATCCCGAGAGTAAACATGGAAGTTTACCTCTTTCGTCGGGATGAGAATCCTGACAGATTCAATCCCGAGAGTAAACAAGGATGTTGACGCTTCCCTCGGGAAATGCCCTCTCCCGGAGGGACTCGTTCGGGCACCCCTATGCCCTTATGTCTTTATGTCCCTATGTCCCTATGCCCCTATGCCCCT
>JALWDQ010000482.1:0-3699 GCA_027039625.1 Calditrichia bacterium
TTAAAAACAGCCGGGCAACCGATGTGATTGCTGCGGAAAAGAATTTGCGCCAGGTGTTCCAGAACCTGTACCCCGTGAATGCTCCGGAATACCTCTAATCCCGTGCGCTTAAATTAAACCAATTCCCCACAGGGAAAAAACCACAAGTTTGCGATGTTCCACACTCTTCCCGACAGCTTTTACTGGAGTGCATTAAACTCCCCGGTGGGACCTCTGGTAGTAATTACCGGTGAGCACGCACTGCTGCGCATTGAATTTGGTCCACCTGACTCCCTCTCTCTGCCCCCGGCTCGTCAAAATCCCAACTATGTGCTTATTCAGAAAGTTACCCGGCAATTGGAAGAATATTTTGCCGGCCAGCGCACCCATTTTAATTTACCCCTGAACCCCTCCGGTACACCTTTTCAGCAAAAAGTGTGGGAAACGTTGCAGTGCATTCCTTACGGTAAACTCTGGAGCTATGGGAAAGTGGCTCTGGAACTGGGGAATCCCAAACTTAGCCGGGCCGTGGGCAACGCCAACGGCAAAAATCCGATTCCCATCATCATTCCCTGCCATCGGGTTGTGCATGCCGATGGAAGTCTGGGAGGGTACAGCTCCGGGATAGCCATCAAACGAAAATTGCTTGAGTTAGAAGGGATTGATTTAAACCGGCTCAACCATTTTTTAACCGCCCGGTAGGGGGCTAACTGCGGATTTTCAGCACAATCCGAAATGTGGTTCCCTGCCCCAACTGGCTTTCTTTAACCTGAATACTTCCTCCGTGGTACTCCTCTACAATGCGTTTGGCCAGACTCAGGCCCAATCCCCAACCCCGTTTTTTAGTGCTAAAGCCGGGATTAAACACATTTTTGCGGTCGCGCACGGGAATGCCCTTACCCGTATCGGAAATATCGATGTACACACTGTTCTGGTTCAGGTAGTCCGCGCGAATGGTGATGGTGCCTTCCTTCCCGTTGATGGCATCAATGGCATTTTTAATTAAATTCTCCAGCACCCAGCTAAACAAATCCCGGTTCAGGCGGAGCAACGGGAGGTCGGGATTAATATGAGTTTCCAGCTTAATGGAGCGTTTCCCCCGGGGGATTCGGCGCTGGAAATAGTCCAGCAGCTCATCCACGAGAGATTGCAGCGATTCCTCCTGAAAATCGGGCCGGGAACCAATCTGGGAAAAACGATTGGTAATTTTCTGGAGCCGTTTCAGGTCCCGCTCTATGTCGGGAATCACAGCCAGCACCCGCTCCGGAGAGGATTTCAAATACTCCACCCAGCCAATCAGAGAGGAGAGTGGAGTTCCCAGTTGATGCGCCGTTTCCTTCGCCATCCCCACCCAGATGAGCCGCTCCTCGCTTTTTTTGATGGAGCTAAATCCCAGATACCCAATCAAAATGAAAAGAGACACCACCAGAATTTCGATGAACGGCAACCAGCGCAACTTGCGAATGATGGGGAGTTCCCCGTAATGGTAATACCCCAGTACCGTACCCCGGTAGGAAATGGGAATGGGTTCGTTCATCTCATCAAATTCGCGAATCAATTTTTTCAAAATTTGCAGGGTATCGGGGGAGAGGGGACGGGGTAACGTATCCGGCAGCGAAATATTACGCCAGAAGGCTGGTTCTCCCTGGGTATCGGTGTAAATAATGGGATAATCCGCCTGCTGGATCACTTCATTAAAAAAGAAACTCAGATCCTGGTCGGCCTCGGTGTTGATGTTCTTTTCGAAAATTTTGATGCGAAACCGTAAAAATTCCCGGCTCTGTTGCTGTAATTCCTTTACCAGGGCCTGGGTGTAATATAGCAACCCAAACACCATGCCTACTGCCAGAATGAATAAAAATCCCTTGAAATTTCCCTTAAATCGATAGATATTTTTAGCCATACAAATCTCCGTCAGCGCACCAGCAGAAAGTTACAGGCAACTGGCGGTGGTATCAAGGACAGAATGGGTTTGATGTGGAAACATACCAAAACACCGAGGTGACTATGGAAAAGAAATACCTGAGCTGGGACGAATATTTCATGGGCATTGCGATTTTTACCTCCCTGCGCTCCAAAGATCCCAGCAGCAAAGTGGGAGCAGTGATTGTGAACGAAAAGAACCACATTGTAGGTACCGGTTACAACGGGTTTGTTGCAGGTGTGGATGAATCGCAATTTAGCTGGGAGCGAGAAGGGGAGTGGCTGGAGACCAAATACCCATACGTTGTCCACGCCGAAGCCAACGCCATCTTAAACTCCACCACCAGTAATCTGGAGGGGTGCCGTATTTACACCACCCTTTTTCCCTGCAACGAGTGCGCCAAACAAATCGCCCAGAAGGGCATCAAGGAAGTAATTTATGTTTCGGATAAACACCGGGATCAGGATTTCCATAAAGCCGCATTGAAAATTTTTGAAGCTGCGGGGGTGAAAACACGTAAACTGGAGATTCCTCCATTGATGGATATTCTGAGCAATTTTTTGAAGTTTCTGTAAAAATCCGGTCTAAAAAATATCCGGAAAATCAGGGAAGTTATTTTCAATTACCGAAACCGCTCCGGTAAAAACACCGGAAAATTTATCGCAATCCACCTGTTGATAAAATAATTTCATTTTCATATATTTAATTACGAGGGGTACGATCCGAAGGGAATCGAAGCGCAGGAATGTAGAAAGCAATTAACAACGGAGGTGCTACCATGAAAGGTCTGCATTTTAATTACCGGGATTTGTTTCGCGCACCCAGAGTGGCTTTTAGCGTTCAGCGGATCTGGGTTAGTGGTGTAGGTTTACTGGTTGGTTATCTGGTGTATCTGGTAGTCAGTTATCTGGCCCTGGCTGTGGGAGGGCATCATCTGTCGGCAATCTGGTTCAAATACGGATTGCTGCCGTGTGCATTTGCCGAACCCCTCCCCTGGTATGGCGTGCTGATTCACTGGATTGGCATCCTGCTCTTCCTGGCGATCATGTTGCTGACCAACACCGCGGTCTCCCGGGTGGTGTACATGGTGCTGCGAGACGAACTGTTTTACACCTGGACGCAGGCCTATAAATTTGCCCTGAAAAAATGGGTCTCCGTACTGGGAGCCATGCTCACCTTTTTGTTTATGATTGCCTTTTTCGTCATCGGTGCCCTGATTATGGGATTTCTGGGACGGATTCCTTACGTTGGCGAAATCGGTACCACTTTGCTTACTTTACCGTACATTTTCGCGGGTTTACTTCTCTTCTTCATTGTAATTGTGTTTGTCGTGGGATTGTTCTTCGTTCCCGCCATTATTGCCACTTCGGACGAAGACGCCCTGGGGGGTGTGTTCCAGTCGTTTAGCATCACGTTCAATCAGCCCTGGCGACTGGTGGTGTACACTTCCATCATTGCCGTTCTTAAGGCTGTGGGTGTATTTCTATTTGCCGCTGCGTTGAAAATTGCTTACCGCATCTTCATCGGGTTGTTTACGGTGGGAATGGGAGAGAAGCTGGTACAAATTAAAGAATATGCTTTGCAATTGCTGGACAAAGCCTTTCCGTCCATGTATGGTTGGATGCAAGCTCTACCCCAGGGACTGGGTAATTACATTTATCTGACCCATCATCACGTGGCTGCCGCTTTACCGGGAACGTATGTTGTTTCCGCTTACATCTTCGCCTTTTTCCTGATTATTCTGGCCGGAACGGTTGTGGCTTACGCCGGTGCCATCGGCAATGCGGGACTGACCA
>JALWDQ010000483.1:0-7849 GCA_027039625.1 Calditrichia bacterium
GCCCTCACGGCTGCCCTGATTACCCAGGGCGCCACCCAGAAACACTCATACGAAGAAATTCTGGACATCCTCTACCCCATGGCCGCGAATATTAACAGCCAGGTGGATAAAGAAATGACCGTTATTTACGGCCGCACCCATCGGGATAATCTAACGGACTATTACGCCATCTTCAAAGAAGTAGTAATGCAACCGGCATTTAACGAAGCAGATTTTCAGCGAGTGAAAACCAACATGATCAATTATCTGGAAAAAACCCTCCGTTATGCAGACGACGAAGAACTGGGCAAGGAGGTGTTGAGCGAATTTATTTTCAAAGGAACCCCTTACGAACACATCGAAGAGGGGCACATCAGCAGTTTGAAATCCATTACTTTGCAGGACGTTCAGGATTTCTACCACCATTTCTACACCCGGGATAACGTGGTACTGGGGCTGGGCGGCGGATTCTCCCGGGAGTTTGCCCAACAGGCGCAGCAGGATTTACAAGCGCTGCCAGCAGGCGTTCCCGGCCATCCCGCTCCTCCTGCGGTTGAACCCATCCACGGGATGGAAGTGCTGATTGTGGAAAAAGATGCCAATGCCACCGCAATCAGTTTTGGTTATCCCATCGATGTGCTGCGGGGAAGTAAAGATTACTACGCCCTGGCCATTGCCAACTCCTGGCTGGGGGAACACCGGAACTCCTCGTCCCACCTTTACCAGGTCATCCGGGAAACTCGCGGGCTCAATTACGGCGATTATTCTTACATCGAGCACTTCCCCCATGGTGGCAGACGGCAGTTTCCACCTCCCAATGTGGCGCGTCGGCAACAAATCTTTCAAATCTGGATTCGCCCCGTACCCAACGAAGCACGCCTGTTTGCCTTCCGGGCTGCTTTGCGGGAACTCCAGAAACTGGTCGATAATGGGATGACTCCGGAACAGTTCCAGACCACCCGCAAGTTCCTGAAAAACTACATCCTCCACTACGCACCCACAACCATGATGAAACTGGGCTACTGGCTGGATGATGTATTCTACGGCATTCAGGGGCATCATCTGGACATTTTCCGCCGCATGATGGATGAATTAACCCTGGAGGATGTGAATACGGCCATCCGCAAACACCTGCAGTACCAGAACCTGAAAGTGGTTTTTGTGACCAACAATGCGCAACAACTCAAGGAGATGCTGGTTCAGAATACGCCATCGCCCATCCAATATAGCACTCCCAAACCGCCGGAAGTGCTGGAAGAAGATAAAGAAATTGCCAGCTATCCCCTGCAGGTTAAGCCGGAGAATGTGCAGATCATTTCGGTGGATCAGCTGTTTCAGTAAAGAAAAACCGGGGAGGTGTTTACACACTGCGGTTTAAAAAGATAAATGCTCTTCCCGGTATTCGGGCGAAGCGAAGGCACCGATTGATTAGCCGGGAGGATGTTTCGAGCTTTCCGACCCGGAAGGTGGAAGAGGCGCCCGGGCGGGGGAAAGCGGTCCTGTAGCAATTGAACAAACAGCTTTCGGAGGCGAATAGAGGAAGAATTGACCGAATCTCAGGAAAACCAACGGACGCTCTTCTAATTCCGGGGAAAAACAATCCATCCGGTTTTTACCGCGGGCGCTCCTGTGTATTGACCTTTTACATTTCCTTCACAAAGGGGATTCTTATCGAAACGCTTTATCGGTAAAACAGTGTGAATGAACATCTGTGAGCAACTTCAAAGGAACACAGGAAAATAAATTACCGGAGAGGGAATCATCTGGATAGCGTAGTTTCTGCGCCGTAGGCGAATCATCCCGTACCACCCTCTCTTTCGAACCCAAAATTAAAGTACCGGAAACCATGACGCCCATATTCGGACTGCTGTTCATTTTACTCATCACCTTTTTAGGTGCCCGTTTTTTCAGTCGCAGTACCATCATTCGCACCCCGTTATTTTCGGGATTCATCGTTAGCGGCATTCCCTACGTGTTGATGGGCGTTTTGCTGGGACCCCAGTTCTTTAACTTTCTCAATACTGCGGTAATTAGCAGTCTGAAGCCCCTCATCAGCATGGCGCTGGGGTGGGTGGGGTTGCTGTTTGGTCTGCAATTGCGCTGGCGGGATTTACGTAAATTCCCCCGCAATTATCTGCTTTTTACCAGCATGCAAAGTTTAAGTACTTTTTTTATTCTGGTACTGGGATTGGGTGTATTTTTATGGCTTTTCGCTCCTGCCTTTTTCCGGAACAAGCTGGAAGCGCTTCTGGTGCTGGCGGCGCTGGGCTCCATCACCGCACCGCTGATGATTTCCCGCATTGTGATTGAGCACAAAGCCCGCGGCAGCCTCACCCATTTCATCCAGTTCGTCTCCAGCCTGGACTCCTTCTGGGGGATTCTTTTTTCCGGTATCATTATGCTGGTGTTTCATCCGGCAGTTCCGGGTTTACTCAATGGGACCGGTTATTTTTTATTTTCGATTCTGCTGGGAATTGCCATTGGTTTGCTTTTTTATTTCCTCATTCATCTTCATTTTAGCGGCAAGGATTTACTTTTGCTGGTGCTGGGGCTGGTTGTATTTGTAAGCGGTGTGGGATTTTATCTAAATATTTCTCCCATTTTCCTGACTATGGTGGTGGGTATTACCCTGGCTCAATTCCCCCGCGGGGCAGATAAGGTGATGCGAGTGCTGGCGCGGATGGAGAAACAAACCTACCTGTTTCTGCTCATCTTTGCCGGAGCAAGCTGGAATTATCGTTTTCTGGAGGAAGTTCTCCTCATCCTGGCTTTTTTACTTTTCCGTTACCTGGGGAAATACTTTAGCGGCCAGCTCTGCCGGAAAAAACTCCCCTGCCGCTTAAACCTTCCCGGGGACATTGGCAAAGCCCTCCTTTCGTTTGGAGGTGTTTCTCTGGCAATCGCTTTTAACTTCCACCTGTTTTACGGGGGACACACCGGCAATTTTGTGCTAAGCACCACCATAGTGGGGCTTTTTGTGTTCGATGAGCTGGCTGCTGTTGCCACCCTGCGCCTCCTCAAACAAGCCGGGGAGGTAACATGAAACGAATCCTGCTATTTTTAGCGCTCTTAACGCCCCTGACCTACCTCCTCCTGCATCTGCCGCTGGCAGCGCGCGCCCATTCCATGGCCGAGAGCATGCTGGCTCTGGGTTTCGTGCTTCTGGCGGCCTTTCTGTTCGGGAAAATTGCCCAGCGGGTTAACCTTCCCCAGATAACCGGGTACCTCCTCTCGGGAATCCTGTTCGGACCGTTTGTGCTGGGTATCATTTCGGAACAGAGTGTCCTCAACCTGCAACTCATTGATAAAATTGCGCTGGGACTGATTGCTTTAACAGCCGGGGGTGAATTCCGCTACCACACCATGCGAAAACAGTTCAAAACCATTAATCTGGTTATTCTTTTGCAGATTCTGTTGGTGTTGCCGGGATTTGTCCTGTTCTTTTTGTTGTATGGAAACCAGATTACTTTTCTGCAGGGGACGTCCGTTCCGGTTTTTATCGGAATTGCTCTCATCATCGGTTCGCTGGCGGTGGCTACTTCCCCTGCCACGACTATTGCTGTTATTACCGAAACCAATGCGCACGGCAATTTCACCGATTTCGTATTGGGAGTGACTATTTTTAAAGACATTGTGGTGGTGCTGCTGTTTTCCCTGGCGCTCTCCGTTTCCCGTCCTCTTATTCTTCCCGGAGAATCCCTGCAAGCGCAATACATTCTCCACGTGCTTCGGGAGCTGGGACTTTCCATTCTGGTGGGTGCTGCGGCCGGTGCTCTGATTTTACTTTATCTGAAGTACATTAAAACACAAACGGTGCTTTTTTTACTGGGATTTGTTCTGGCGGGAATTGATATTTCCTATATGCTCCACACGGAACTGGTACTGGTGTTGATGTTTGCAGGTTCCCTGTTCCAGAATTTCAGCAACGAAGGGTCCAAACTCATCGAGGCCATCGAGGAGGGTTCCCTCCCCATATACGTCACTTTTTTTACGATTGCCGGTGCCGCACTGGACATTCCTATTTTTCTGGGAAATATGGGGCTGGCACTGCTCATCGTGGTTTTGCGCATGGGAACAACCTTCGCCGGAACCTATCTGGGTGGTAAGTTTACCGGTTCCTCCCCTCAGGTTGCCCGGCTGGGATGGATGGGATTCATCGGGCAGGCTGGTTTGACGCTGGGGTTGGTTAGCCTGGTGAGTACTTCCTTCCCGGGAACCATTGGTTCCAGCATCCGCACGCTGGTGATTGCCTCAGTCGCCATAAACCAGATTATCGGTCCGGTATTATTCCGCTATTCCCTCATCAAAACCGGGGAAGGGAAGGGATAGACTCCGGGCTCTCCCCGTAATTTAATGAGAATTGGTTGAAAAATTGCCAGACATGCTCTGGAAGAGAACGCCTATCCAACAGAAATTTTGTCCCAAAATCCCGAATGGATAATTGAAAAAATATTTGTTGATGTGCAAAATAATGGTTGTAACAAGTTTCATTCTGTCCCTTCGGGACGGGCTAAATATTAGGTGTGGGCCTTCTGTTCCCACAAATTAATTTGCGTGATAATGGCACGCCGTCCCTTGGGGGACGCTTACGTTCCGGGTTGTCTCCGCCCTGGTGGGAGACGAAGCCATCCCTTCCAAAATGTTAAGTATTGCTTCGCTCCGTTACATTCCGCTCGCTCAAAGAGCCCTATCCGCTCGTCCCGCTCTCAGTCCCAGACCCGTTCCGGGAGTCCGTCCAAAGGATCCTTCGGATGGGCAATGACAGGCCGATTATCATGCCGAGCTCCGATTTATCGTGCCGGGGAAATTGGTGCCCCAACCACCAAAAGTTTATCCTGAAGAGACAATTGAGAACAGATTTTTCATGGGTATCACAAAATTACACCAACAAATTTCATTCTCTCTTTTTGGGAAAATTAATGAGCTGTTGGAATCACTTCTTCCCTTTTCACCGGGATAAGGGCGGTTTTTGTTAATTTTCAAAGCCGGGAATTCAGTTGTGCTCATGGGATATTTTGATTAATTTTTATTGATTTCGCAGATAACGGTTCAAAAAAGAGAAAATTCAATGTCCTCTGTAACCTTATTGGTAGTCGGTGCCGGGAAGGGCGGGTTACATTTGCTGGAGTTGCTGGAAGAACTCTCGGAGGTGGAGATTCTGGCGGTTGTGGATCAGAATCTCAAAGCTCCCGGAATCCGTTTCGCCCAGGAGCACGACATTCCGGTTGCCCGACACTGGGCAACCTACTGCCCGGATCCCCGCCTGGATATCATCATCAACGTCACCGGCGACCCGGAAGTGACCCGTGCCCTTCAGCAGTGTAAAACTTCCCACTGCGAAATTATCGATGGTAAAAGTGCGCGCTTCATGTGGGCACTTATTGAGGAATGTCGCAAAAAGGAAGAATACCGGGAACGGTATTATACCGCTCAACGGGAACTGGAGCAGTACCTGCCCAATGCTAATTTTATGGTGGCAAAATCCCCCCAGATGCAGCAGGTTCTGGAGTTAGTCCGGCGGGTGGCGCCCACCCCCACGACCGTACTTTTACGGGGAGAAACGGGAACGGGAAAAGAGATGGTAGCTCGGGCCATCCATCAGGCCAGCCATTTGCGGGATAAACCATTCATTTCGCTGAACTGCACCGCGCTCACTGCCTCTCTTATGGAAAGCGAACTGTTCGGCTATAAGAAAGGTGCTTTTACCGGCGCCGAGCAGGATCGCAAGGGACTGCTGGAAGAAGCCCACGGAGGCACTATCTTTCTGGACGAAATCGGGGACATGGAGCTGAATTTACAGGCCAAACTGCTGCGTTTTCTGCAAACGGGCGAGATCCGTCCCGTGGGCTCATCGGAGGTGAAATATGTTCAGGTGCGTATTATCGCCGCCACCAACCGCAATCTGGAAGAAGCCATTGCCAGAGGGGAGTTTCGGAAAGATCTGTTTTACCGATTTAATACCTTTACTATTTATCTGCCGCCCTTGCGAGAGCGCAAGACGGACATTCCCTATCTGGCCTATCACTTCCTCACCCGGGCCGAAGAGAAGTTAAACAAACGGGTAGAGAATATTTCTGAGGAAGCGCTGCAGATGTTGCAAAATTACCACTGGCCTGGCAATGTGCGGGAACTGGAGAACGTGATTGAGCGCGCTGTGATTTTGTGCAATGGACGCACCATCCTGCCCGAGCATCTTTCCATCGGATTTTCCGCATCGGAATCGGCACGGTCGGGAGAAGGGGATTTCCGGAGTCAACGGAATCAATTGATGGAGAAATACGAGAAGCAGGCGCTTCTGGAATACATTCAGCGTGCCGGGGGCAACATCAGCGAGGCCTCCCGCCTTTCTGGCATCCCTCGCCGCACTTTTTACCGATTGATGAAAAAATACGGGTTGTAATGAATTTCATCCCGTTCCATCCGGAACGGGCATATTTTGATGCGGGCATTCGGTTATTTTTTAAAAATAGTGGTTCTTTTTCTACGGAATAAGCCAGGCGCAAAAATTCCTCCGCCCTACTGCCGCCTTAATCCCATGAATCTTGCATACTAATTATAATTCCATTCTTAAAAATTTTATCCCTTTTGTCTATTACTTAATGGTGAAAAATACCCTTTAATTGGAATTGACCAGCAATTATTCAAAATTAACGAAATACTCATCTTTCGCTCTCTTTTATGACTGATTTTTTTGAATTCAAACCAAATTTTTGAATGTAAAAATTCAACGAGGTGCGAGGAATGCCCAGCAATTGGGCTGCCCGGGTACGGTTTTGTTGGCACATGTTAAGTGCCTGTATCACGAGCTGTTTTTGAGCTTCGTGCAGGAGGTTCTTGTCCCGGGAGGGACGTAACGTAATCTGAAAGGTACCGTTTTCTGGCGACTGGGAAAGATGGGTGGGGATGGCAGCGGGAGCTCCCACCAGGTCTTGTATTTCCAGTACATTTCCTTTAATAAGGAGCATGGCGCGCTCGATGGTATTCCGTAATTCCCGGATATTCCCCTTCCAGGGAGCGTTTTCTAGAAAATGTTCTGCTTCGGGACTGATGTATTTCACGTCTTTATTAAATTTCGCATTAAATTCGTTAATAAAATGTTTGGCCAGGGGGAGGATATCTTCCTTGCGTTCGCGCAGAGGGGGCAGGTGAATGGTTGCCACATTCAGGCGATAGAACAAATCCAGCCGGAAATCCCCCCGTTCCACCTTTTCTTCCAGGGGAACGTTAGTGGCGGCAATAAAGCGCACATCCACGCTGGTGGGTTCTACCGAACCGATGCGAAAGAACTCATTGCGCTCCAGCACGTGCAGAAGTTTACTCTGCAATTCCACCGGGAGCTCGCCAATTTCGTCCAAAAACAGCGTCCCCCCGTTGGCCTGTTCAATGAGTCCGGGTTTACCTTTCTGGTTGGCGCCGGTAAAGGCTCCTTTCTCGTATCCGAACAACTCGCTCTCAATCAGGTCGCGGGGAATAGCAGCGCAATTGATGGTGACAAATGGCTGGCTGAAGCGGTGACTTTTCAGATGAATAAATTCCGCCACCAGGCTTTTTCCCGTTCCCGTTTCGCCCGAGAGCAACACCGTGGTATCCGTTTTGGCAAATTCGTGCGCAATCTTTAGAGCATGCTGCATTTGAGGGGAAAAAGATATGATGTCCGGGGTATTAAAATCCCGCTGGCAAATTAAACGCAGCTCATCCACCTCTTTCTTCAGGCGCAGATTGTCCAGTGCTTTGCGCACGGTGAAACGGATTAAATCCGGTTCCACATTTTTCTGGATGAAATCGAAAGCGCCGGACTTCATGGCCTGGACGGCGATTTCGATGTTACCGAACGCCGTGAGGCTGATGGGTTTTACTTGATGAGTGGTAG
>JALWDQ010000483.1:7859-11688 GCA_027039625.1 Calditrichia bacterium
TGATGATGGTTTCTACTTCGGGATGGGTCTCCTTAACTTCTTCCAGAAAAGTCAGTCCCGAACCATCTTTCAGGCGGAAATCCAGCAGCAGCAGGTCGATACGCTGATTATCGAGAATTTCCCTTGCCTGCGGAATGGTTAAAGCGGTGTGGACCTGGATGTCGTCGCTTTGTAAAATCCGGCGCAGGGAATTACACACAATTTTCTCATCATCTAAAATAAGTACCTGAAATTGCATGGCTTACTCCTGTTTTATCGGCATATAGATATAAAATGTGGTCCCCAGGTAGAGTTCGCTTTCCACGCGGTAGCGGGCGTGGTGCTGGTCCAGGATGCGCTGCACAATGGCCAGTCCCAGCCCCGTTCCCCCGGGGGTTTTGGTGTAAAAGGGGTCGAAAATGCGATCCAGCTCGTTGGGAGGTATCCCGATACCTGTGTCCTGTATTTTAATGAGAATGTAGGAGGCATATTTCTTGGTCTGGATGGTCAGCACCCCGGATTTACCCATAGCACTAAACGAGTTCAGGAAAAGATTGATGAACACCTGTTCCATCTTGTGGGGATCGGCTTCGATGGTGGCGTTATCGTCGTGCAGTTCCGTTTGAATCTGAATGTTTGATTTTTCGAACTGTTTGTGTACCAGAAGCAGGCTCTTTTCGATGATATCTTTTAAGGCGACTTTTTTGAATTCCAGTTCGTGAGGTTTGGCGTAATCCAGAATGGCGGAAACGATATTTTGAATACGCTGAATACTGTCTTTTAAATCCGGGTAAATATCCTGAAATACGGTATTGCCATTCAGGTGGTCTTTCAGGAAATCGATATTATTATTCAAAGCAAACAGAGGGTTGCGAATTTCGTGCGCAATTCCTGCAGAAACCTGCCCCAGTGCCATCATCTTTTCCGTCTGGATGGCGTATTGTTCAATCTTTTTTCGTTCGCTCAAATCTCGCACATACACAAAGGATAGGTCGCTGCGGCCACCCAGGGTAAGCCCTTTTATGCTATAAATTTCCACCGGAATTTTTAATCCATCCCGTGTATAAAGAAAAGCCTCGTAATGCTCCGTTTGCTGGTGAGAAGAGTAATGGGAGCGAATGTATCGGCCCTTTGTTTTGTCCAGCAGTTCGTTTAGCCGCATGGATTTTAATTTATTAATGGGGAAACCGGTAAGTCGGGAGAGTTTAATGTTGCATTCCAGAATATGGCTGCTTTCGTCGATGATAGCCACAGCTTCCGGAGAATTCTCGATAAGGCTGCGATATTTTTCTTCCGATTTTTTGAGCTGGTTGGTATAGTCCTGAATTTTCATGCGCATGGCTTCCACCACATCGGCCAGGTCGCCAATTTCGTCGTTTTTATTAAGCTGAAGTTTGTGGTAGTATTCCCCTTTGCGAATTTTACTGGCAGCCTCTTTAATTTTGTGTAAGGGATTGATGACTGTGCGCTGGATAGCGATGAAAATCAGAAAGCTCAGAAAAATAACGGTGAAGAAAGCGGCAGCCAGGAAGAAAAGAAAATTCTCTCGTTTCGCTTTCATGTAGTCGTCTGCCGAAAGCACGATACTAATTCCCCCGCGCAAATCCCCCACCTTATACCCCTGAGAGGAGTGACAATTGAGGCAGGATTCGGTAGTGAAAAGGGGAGCAAAGTAGCGGAAGTAGATGTGGTCGTTGATTTTTTCGAATCGATAGAATTCGCGGGGCTGGGTGTTTTTTCCGGTATTTTTAAAGAAGTTCAGAGCAGCGTTTTCGAAATCATCGGGTTTGTGCAGTGGGTTCAGGTAATGCTGGCTGGCCATGTGGAAGAAAAATTGCCCTCCGGCCAGCTGGCTTAAACTGCTCATTTCCCGGGTAACCAGAGCCGGATTCTTCAGGGTGAGGGTGTCGCCGTGTACGGTAATCAGGTTGGGATGCGGAAGGTAAGGGTTAGCCGGTTGCCCGTGCTTTTTAAAAACATACACACCATTGTAATCGGAAACCCACTGGCGCACAATTATAATGCTTTTGTAGATGGCCCGAGCCGTTGAAAGGAGCCCCTTCTCAATCTGGGCATCAAAGCGTGCGACCAGCAGATAAAAGATGATGGCAATGATAGTAAAAACACTACTGACAATAATCAGGATAACTTTTTGGGTGAGTTTCATGGGACACCCCGAAACATATTATGGTTCCAAAATGATTTTTCCAGAGAGATAAATTTCCTCCCAATATGACGGTATTTTGACACCCTGACTATATACGGTCATTTTTTCGTAAAAAGCAAGTAAAATTTTTCCCACCATAACATATTGTTATTAAAAGAATAATGAGAAATGCTTGTTTCTGGTACTGTGTTTGTAGTGAAATGTGCGATAGATCACATAACAAAAAAATAAGGAGGTCTTATGAAACGTTATTTGATTCTGTCTCTGATTCTGCTTGTTGTTGTGAGTACCATGTATGCAGCCGATTTTAAGGTGAACGGGGTGTACACAGCCTGGGGCCAGTCGCAGCATGATTTCTGGTTTGGGAATGAGAATAAGCCCAAGTACAACGACAATTACTTTGTGCAGATGTTACGTTTCAAGGTCCAGGGAATTGCTAACGACAATTTGAAAGTTGTGACCCGTTTCGACATGGCCCAGGGATGGTGGGGGGTAGATAATGCATTAAGAAGTGTGAATCGTCCTTATGGCAAGTATGGAGGCAGTAGTTTATTCGACTTCAAGGATACCAATTTCCTGTTCCATGTGGATCAGGCCTATGTGGATTTTAAGATTCCCAACACTCCGCTGGGATTCCGCGTAGGACGCATGTGGTATGGTCTGGGCAACAAGCTCATCCTGGACAACAATTATGATGGGATCCAGATGGACCTGAATCAAGTGATCGGGAAGAAGCTCACCCTCTCCTATGCCAAAGTATCCGAGGGTGTGGATGGTTTGTCGGATGAGCCGAAGGTATCGCCGGATGGCCGGGGTTTCTATGATGCCCGCGACGCTAACCTGCTTACCTTGAATTTGAACGGTGGAAACGAGAAATTAAATTACAATGTGTTTGCTCTGTATTATAATGATGCCAGTGTGGGCGACTCCAATGCCTATGTGCCCGATCATCTGCAATTCTTCCGTGCTCGTTTTACTCCCCAGATTACCACATTGATGGCTCTGGGTTTTGCCGGAAAGTACAAAGCAGGTAAATTAAGTCTTAATGGGGAATTGGATTTCTTGACCGGAAAGGATGACATTAAGAACACGGATTATGGTCCCAAGAAAACTGTGGATATTAACGACGGTACCATTGGTGGGTACAACATTTACCTGAAGATGAATTATGCTGCATCGGATAAATTGAGTATTGGTCTGGTGGGTGGTATGGGTTCCGGTGATGACGACGTGACCGGCGGGAAAGGAAATGTGAACAAACTGCGTACTTCCGGTTTCTTCTATATCACTGAGATCTGGGAAGACTCCATTATGCCGGACGAAGAAGGAATTACCCCGCAGGGTCTGGGTGCACCCAATGTACGTGGGTATCGTGAACTGGAAAACACCACCATTGTTCAGGTGAACGGAACAGTTAAACCGCTGCCTAACATCAGTCTGTTTGCTTCTTATAGTTACATCAAAGCCACGCAGGGAATTCCTAAATGGGATAGCGATGGAAATCCCGATTACAAAGCCGGGACTGCCACGGATCTGGGTCAGGAAGTTGATTTCAAATTCGTTTGGAAAGCCCAGAAGCAACTGGCCATTGGTTTGCGTGGTGGTTACTTCATGCCCGGTGCGGCAGCCGGTTATCTGATTAACGGAACGGATAAATATAACAATGCCGCCTGGGAATTGAAG
>JALWDQ010000484.1:0-1161 GCA_027039625.1 Calditrichia bacterium
TCCGTTAATCTTTGCAAATGGGATGAGCAGATTTGCCCAGCCTCCGTTGGAAATGAACTGCTTGTTTCCGTTCAGGATGTAATATTTACCATCTTCACTTAATGTAGCGGTGGTGCGGATGGAAAGGGCGTCCGAACCGGCACCCGGTTCCGTGAGGGCGTAAGAACTCAACCATTCTCCGGAGGCTAATTTGGGAAGATAAAACTTTTTCTGCTCCTCGTTACCAAAATAGACAAGGGGCAACGTCCCAATACCGGTGTGGGCGGAAAACGTTACGGTGAAAGAGGCGCTTTCCCCCAGGGTAATGCGTTCCACCAGCAAAGCGGATGTGACTTTATCCAGTTCCAGACCACCATACCGCTCCGGTACATCCGTCCCCAAAAAGCCCAGTTCTCCGCATTTTTTCATGAGCTGGAGGGAAAGCTCGCGATCGAAGCGATCGATATCGCTTTTACGGGGAAGAATTTCTTGCAGGGCAAATTCTTCGGCTGCCTTGCCGAATTCCACCTGCATCTCGGAAAATTGCTCCGGTCCAAATGCCTGATGGTCCTTCAGGCTCTGTACCAGAAAAAATCCGCCTGTGTCCATGATGATTCCCCTTTCAGTGATTAGTATTTCAGGTTTAAAATCTCAATTAACAAACAATCATTGCAAGGAGGTTGCACATCTTTAAAAAGCACATCTCCAATATCAGAATGGAAATGCCTTAAAATGAATAACAGTTGCTTCTAATTGAACAAACTTCACTGCATTCTGGTTCGCGCGTTTTAACTGAAGATGGATTATTTGCATGGAAGAAACCAGGCTTACCTCAGAAAAGGAAATTCCGGAATGTCGTGCCATCGGAAGCAGTCCGATTAGATTTCTGCAAGAAGCGGTTAACGACAATGATTTAGCTGATTGAAAAAAAACGTTTAAAAAAGAAGATAAAAATTATGGAAATCAGTTGTGCTTAACAAAATGGTGAATGTTTCTATCTATTTGTTTCCTCGAAAACCCACCAATCTGTCATTCTAAGCCCTGCGCCAGCAGGGGGAAGAATCTCACTTTTTTGCGCAGCAGGGTGAAGAATCTCAACAGCCATTGCAAACCGGATGAAAAATCTCGCTCTCCTGCCCATGCAGAAGGAAGAATCTCATTGGGGCATATTCAGTCAACCCC
>JALWDQ010000485.1:0-1159 GCA_027039625.1 Calditrichia bacterium
GGGGATAGCGACAAATAAGGGAAGCATTTGTTCCATATTCTCGAACTCCGATTGATGAGGTAAACCCTGGAAAAATATATTTACAGAGAGAACTTCAAAACGCTGCGAGGTATGGGTAATGCTTACGGGAAATTGATTCCAGCAGGTTACGGAAGCAGCCGGTGAAATGTGTTCCGTCCGGGTATTTCATCCGCGGAGGCGACGGATTTCACTCATGTCGAAAGTGTGGTACTTCCGGTAAAGATGGAGCGAGATGCCTACCATAAGCGCCAGGGTACTCAGCCCAATGACGATGGAGGTAAGTACCAGCGCCTGCGGAAGCGGATCAACTGCCTCACGGGCAAATTCTGCGCGATTCATCTCCGGAAGCAAAATGGGAGGAATCCCTTCGTGCCGGTAACCAATGAGAATAATAAACAGGTTGATGGCGTACTCTGTGATGACCATCCCGATAATTTTTTTAACCAGATGTTTTTTGGCAATCAGGCAATACAGCCCCATTACAAAAAGAATGGCATTCAGAAAATAGATTAGCATAAAATGTTTCCCTGTAAGTTGGAATGACCAGGAAATTTGGAGAGTAGGTGTGCGAAACCTCTGCGGAGGCTAATCTTCATCCTCGTTCACCAGTCCGGAAACAAATCGTCCAAAAATGGCCAGAGCCAGAAAAGCGGCGAAAACACTGGCCATCACTTTCACCGCAATGGCAATGTTGTTGTAAAGAATGGTGCCGGAACTCAGCAGGGTAAAAGGAGCGCTTTTTTCCAGAAAATTGGAAAAGAAGTATCCGGCGGTGTAACCCAGCATGGCAATGCTCCAGAAGGTTAAGGCGCCTAAATTATCCAGCAAACTGGCCCAGAAGTCGCTCAGTTTTCGCAGGGAAGTCTCCTTCCCGAAGGCCAGGGTGATGAGGATGAAACCGCAGGCCAGCATAATTCCCCCGGCAAACCCACCACCCGGGGTTAAATGGCCGTAAAAGGTAATGTAAAAACCGTACAGAAAAATGACACCGGTAAGGAGCCGGGTGGCAGTCTTCACAATAAACGTCATTCCGGAATTCATGAAATGGGTTCTCCTTTTTCTGCAGCACGGATGCGAATGTCTCGGATATTAAATGAAGAAGGTGGAATGCTTAATTTCAGTAAAAGAATTACGCCTC
>JALWDQ010000486.1:0-1158 GCA_027039625.1 Calditrichia bacterium
ATTCTGAGCCCTGCGCCAGCAGGCGAAGAATCTCCTGCGCCAGCAGGGCGAAGAATCTTCATATCTTGCTCCAACAGAGCGAAAAACCTAATTGGAGAATTTTTAAATTAACTTCTGAAATAGAAGTTACTTAACCTCCCCTCATTTTAAATATTTTTCCGAATAAACCCTTGTGGGAAAAGTTTTTTACCGCAATGGGTAAGGTCAAATATTGTCCTCTCCCAAATTCCCCGTCCGGAGGGAATCTATTTTTTTCGGTTAAAATTTAGGCTCGAATGACTGGTAACGATCCCTGCGCACAATACATTTCTGTTCAATAGCCTTTATTATTCGGTACCCATATTTCAGAAAAAAATCAGCAACGAACGCAAGGGAATGTTGCTTAGCGGGATTCAATTTTCCCTGAGCTTTCGGATGGTTCTCTTTACCTTTCTCTGGTTCCATTATAATTAACGAATTGTAAGAGGCTGTGTAAAAATGCAATGTCAATAGAATAATTATTCATTGATATTCAAAGTACAATATAGCCCCGAGCTTCCAGAGGCTGTGTGAAAATGCAGTATCAATAGAATATTTATTCATTGTTATTCAAGGTAAAATATAGCCCCGAGCTTTTAGCTCGGGGGAACTAAAGTACCATACTACAAATTGGGCTTTAGCCAAATTTTAGGCTAAAGCCTGATTTTTTGAGGTGGATTCTGAGATCCACGAGCGTGGCTATAATAAAAATCAGTGCAAATTGATATTTTTTAACAATATTCCTTGAATTTTAGGATTTGTAAAAATGAACAGATACAAAATATTCTTATGTTGTTGACTTAATGATGGAGTCATAGAGTACGTAAAAAAAACACTAAATTCAGTAAGGAATAAAAATAATTCTACGTTTTTTACTGTCGCAGTTTACATAAATATGTTAAATTGCAATATGCATGATATTGATTAAATATTCTTCTGATTTTCATTTTCACACAGCCTTTAAAAGCTAGTGGCTATGACAACACTTGAGAATACATAATTTTGACTAAATATTCTACTGGTTTTTCATTTTTACACAACCTCTTTAATCGTTGCCTTCCTACCAACTGTTCGCCCCACGTTTTTTTGAAAAAATCTTTGACAATCTATCCTCATCGTTATATTATTAAATCACCATTA
>JALWDQ010000487.1:0-1155 GCA_027039625.1 Calditrichia bacterium
GTGAAAGAACGGGAAATTCCACTGGTAAAGTCAGCATGAAATTTTTAATCGACAATGTCCTCTCTCCTCAATTTGCCGAAATATTACTGAAAAACCGAGTATGCCGCTCTGCAGTTACTCACAGTCTCTTTGCCATATACCGAGGAAGCATTGTGCGTTCTTTTTCGATTTTTTTTACATAGTAATTCCGAATACCAGAACATTTTGCTTGACATATATAATTTATCCAACTATTTTAACTTTGTAGGAAACTTTAAATCTTTGAGGATAAACATGTATACATCAACCATTTCAGTAAAAGGGCAAATTACCATTCCGGCGAAAATAAGAAAACAACTGGGTTTAAAATCCAATGATAAAGTGGCGTTTATTTTTCGAGGAAACGAAATTATTTTGAAACCGATTAAAGGAACGATTAAAGACCTACGGGGGAGCATTCAACCCCGTCAACAACCGGAAGATTTTGAAACGATTCGCCAGCAGGTAAAACGTACCGTTGCCCACAAAACCGATTAATACCACATCATGAAATCTTACTTTATCGATACCAATGTCTTTCTTCGCTATTTAACCAACGACGATCCCGTAAAAGCAGAACGGATTGAAAAGTTATTCGAGCATGCCGAGCAGGAAAACATGGTATTAACAACCAGTCATTTGGTCATTGCGGAACTGGTGTGGACGTTGGAATCGTATTATAAATTGAAACCATCGCAAATTGAAGAATTGATATTAAAAATCATCAACACACCTTTTATTGCATTGCCTGAAGAAGATTTGATCATCCAGGCGCTCGATTTGTACGTCACCCGAAATATTGATTTCATTGATGCCTACAACGCCTATTTTATGCGAGAACTGGATATTGAGCAAATCTACACTTATGATATAAAGCATTTCAAACGGGTGCCCTGGATTAACATACTCGAACCCTGAATGGTTTGCCATGCTCCTATCGTCCCTATCGATGCCGAGGTGTCTTTTGATTCGTTTAAGCATAATTATCCGGAAACACAAAAATACACGAAACTTTTTCTCGTTTAACAGAATTTTATATTTTAAAATGATTAATGTGTCTAAAAATGACGAAACAGTAACAAACAAATTACGAAATAAAAAGTTGTACAAACTGCAATAATATTTAACACATTAGGC
>JALWDQ010000488.1:0-1151 GCA_027039625.1 Calditrichia bacterium
CGGGCTGATCTACGGTAATTTCCAGCTCCACGTTGGGGAGTTGCTGCCACTGGGTGTAAAATCGTTTGAAGCTCAATTCGCCGGGATTCCGTGCACCGTATTTAATGAGAATTTTTCCAAATTTTTCGGGTTCGTGAAACAGCGCAAACAAAAGGGCGCGCAGGGGAGCCAACCCCACGCCCCCGCCCACAACGACCAGATCTTTTCCGTAAAATTTCTGCAGGGGATAACCTTTCCCGAAAGGACCTCGCAATCCCACCACATCTCCCGGTTGCAGCCGATGTACCGCTTCGGTAACGCGCCCGGCTTTTAAAATGGTGATTTCCATCCGTTCCGGTTCGTACGGAGAAGAAGAAGGGGTAAACGGCGCTTCCCCCACCCCGTATACCGTTAATTGCATGAATTGCCCCGCACGGAAAGGAATGGGCTCGCCGGGATCCAGAACCAGCGTTTTAATGGTTGGGGTTTCGGGAATCACATCCACAACCTTCGCTTCCCGCGGAAGATAAATATTTTCCATGATTCTTTCCCGCAGATTGGTCCTCTGAAGCAAATCTAAAATTCAACCGTGTTCAGGAAAATATCCCGCTCTAGTACGTTTATTCTTGAATATTAGCTTGCGAATGGGGAGGCGGCGGTGGTTAGAGTCCCAGTTCTTTCTCTCCCTTGAGTACCACCGTTTTTTCCAGTTCCAGAAGCACTTCTCGTAAGTCGATATTACCCATACATCCTTCCACGCAGCGCCCGCACCCGGTACAGGCTTCCATCCCGAAATTGGTTACAAAGGAATCGAACTTGTGGTAGAAGCGGTTTTTGAAGCGGTCCGCCAATCGTAGGCGGGGAGTGAGTCCCCCGGCCATACGAGCGTATCCCGCAAAGAAACAGGAATCCCACACTTTGATGCGCTCGTACTTTTTACCCGCGGGTTGGTCGTACAGCAGAAAGCAGTGACAGGTGGGGCAAATCTGGGTGCAAATACCGCACTCCACACAGGTGCGGGAGAGATATTCCCAGATATCCGAATCCAGGTGCCGTTCAATTGCTTCTTGATGGGATTGGTAGTACTGGAATTGGCTGTTGTTTTCTTCGACGCGTTTTTGGATTTCCTCCCGCTGCTTTTGCAACCGGGATAATTGAGATTTCTGCGCTGG
>JALWDQ010000489.1:0-1150 GCA_027039625.1 Calditrichia bacterium
CAGCGGGTCGGTGATGACCGTGGTGCGGCCCAGGTTGTCGGTCTGGAAAGCGGTCGTGCGGCCCAGGGGGGTGGTGAAGGCTGTGGGCACGCCTTCGTCGTCGTAGCCCGTCGTCCAGGTATGGCCCGCCGGGTCGGTGATGCCGGTGCACCAGCCACGGGGGGCATAGGCGTAGGCCGTGGTGTTGCCGTTGCGGTCAGTGAAGGAAGCCAGCCGGCCCATCTCGTCGTAGGTGCGGTGGCTGCTCTGCCCCAGCGGGTCGGTGACGCCGCTCAGGCGGTCCATCAAATCCTGAGCGTAGGTGACGGTCTGCCCCAGGGGATTGGTCGCCGTGTCCCGGTTGCCGTTGGCGTCGTAGGTGAAAGTGGTGACATCGCCCAGTTCGTCGGTGCGGGTCAGCAGGCGGTCGTTCAGGTCGTAGGTGAAGTTCACGGTGGCGCCGCCGGGGCGGGTGATGACGCTGAGCCGTTTGTAGGCGTCGTAGTCGTAGGTGGTGACGCCGGTGTCTGAATCGGTGCGGGAGGCCAGGGTGCCGTCCGCGTTGTAGGTATAGGTGGTCACGCCGCCTTCGGGGTTGGTGGCGGTGAGCAACTGGCCGCGGCCGTTATACGTGTAATGCCATACGTTCCCCAGCCCGTCGGTGCGGGTGAGCGGGTTGCCCTGGGCGTCGTAGGTGAAGGTCTCGCGGCTGCCGTCGGGATGGTCCACGCGGGTCAGATCGTAGAAGGTGAAGGCGACCGTCTCGGTGGTGGCGAGGGGGTTGGTGAAGGTCTGCGTCTGGGCCGTGTAGGTGTAGGTGGTGGTCTTGCCCTCGGCGTCGGTCCAACTGGCGATCTTGCCCGTCTGGGGATGATAGGTGATTTGCGAGGCGTCGCCCAGGCGGTCGGTGACCCCGGTGAGCCGGTCGGTGGCCGCGTCGTGACTGAACTGCATGGTCTTGCCCGTGGGGTCGGTGAGCGATTTGGGCGGGCTGTGGCGGCCGTAGTGCTCGTAGACCTGAGTCGTCCCGTCGGGGCGGTGCTCCGTCACCTTGACCGCGGCGGGGTCGTAGGTGAGGGTGGTGGTGTGGCTGTAAGCGTCGGTCTGGGAGATGACGCGGGACGCGTTGGAGCCGGCCAGGTCGCGCATGGCGTAGGCCTGGGTGTAGGGG
>JALWDQ010000490.1:0-1149 GCA_027039625.1 Calditrichia bacterium
ACATGGATATCGATGCCAAGCCGTACGAAATCTGGTATTACAACGAACTGGAAGGTGGGGTCATCTTTGTGTTTGGAGATTTAACCGGCTTTGGCGATTTCCAGCTTATTCACTCCACACACAGTAAAGAACTGTACCAGCCCAACTGGCAGCAGATGATATTTCGCTCCGGCACTCCGGATGTGTACGAGCAGCATTAAGGGGGGAGCAATATCTCTCAGTACACTTTACCGGGAGTGGAACATTGACCCTCCTCGGGGAGGTCGTTCGCTTCTCTATCCAGACCGCAGTACTCGGCTTTCACGTAACAATCCCGGTAATCCTGTACACCTTTCAGGCAGATGAGTTGCCGCCGGGCATGGGAATGGTGATCGCGGAAATATTCCACATCGATTAGTGCCCCAAAAGGGCATTGCACACATCCTTCCGGCTGATCCGGGAAACGCGTGGCGGTTTCCTGCGCAACCAGTACTGCCTGATGCGTCCACATGGGAGGCTCGCCACGCTCCAGCACCTGAATGCCTCGCAAATGGTGCAATACCAGGCGCCCCTGATCCAGCTCTACCCGGGCGAAACCCTCTATCCGGTCTCCAGCCCCTAATTTTAACTTCTGGTAATACTCCGAAGAAATCCGGGCATATACGTAATCCTCTATCTTCTCCCGCCCCAGGAAGATTTCCTTAAATACCACCAGGTATCCCCGGAAAGAAAGAGACCGTTTTTGGCGGTACACCTTTTCCACAAACCGGGGTTTTACGCCATCCACCCGCCCACTTATTTCCAGATTTCTCCCCTTCACCTCTTCCAGCCAGTCGTCAAAAGCTTCTTTTTCTTTCAGGAACGCCTGGTATTCCTCCGGCGAGATTTGCAGCTCGGGATAGTTGTGGATTTTTTCTTCGTAGAAATATTTGCACCCGAAGCATTTGCGCCCCACGTGGGTGTAGCCGCGATGGCACTTGCTGCGTTTATTCAACTGCTTGCACCGCCAGCGGAAGTAGATGCAACCGTGAGGGTAACATTTTTTCTCCTGCAAAATGTGGTGCACAGAAATGCGGTTGCGAAATCCCCGATGCGCTTCGTGCACACACACAAAAATGTCCTGTCGTTTATATGGATTCTTCACCGGATTTCTCTTTTTTTTCGCAACTT
>JALWDQ010000491.1:0-1149 GCA_027039625.1 Calditrichia bacterium
CTTCTTGAAAACACATTTTCGTGACCAAACGTCCGGATTTTCGTGACCAAACGTCCGGATTTTCGTGACCAAACGTCCATTTGTATGACTTGCATTTTTCACGAACACTAAATTTGGAAACAGCCTTTTGTGTCCTAAATTCTTTTTTTGTGTCTTACTTTTATTCAGGTAACAATAATAATTAGTGAGCTAAGTCTTATTACGACACAAAAATATAAACAAGGACACAAAAATGGCGTTCCCCAATCTCAAAAAAAAGAATGTCGGTGCGGATACAAGGGTCTTGGAACTATCCGTGGAAGATCTAGAGAACGCTTACATGTTGCGAGCAAAAATCAGCAACAAACTCATCGAGTCATTCATTCAGCGAAACAATCTTATAGCATTGAAAACGCTTTTTTACATTGCGCAATTCGATCTTCAACTGGTGCAAAACCAGCGAATGCAAACGCTAAAGATTGACCTCGATGATCTGTGCAAAGTAATCAATGCACATCGCGATACCTTGCGCAAAAATATAAAGAAAATGCAACGCACCATCCTCACTTTCGAGACTGAGGACGGCGTGGAGGACATCGTAGTGATACCCAGGGCCGAATATTGCTACGGTAAGAAAACCCTTGAAATAGATATGTATACGAAAGTGCTCAACCTCGTGGCGCAGGTACAGAAGCAGTTTACAACGATCGATATGCGCTACATCATGGCCCTGGAGAACAAGCACTCGGTACGTATGCTGGCTCTGCTGGAGCGAATCAAGAATTACCAAAACAACGTGGCGAAACGCAAGCACTTGACGCTTAAAGAACTCAACCTTTTCTTTGGAACACATTATAAGAGGATCGCAGAGTTTGAGCGAAAAATACTCAAGCCTGTCCAGGATGAGCTGAGTCAAAAAGCGAAACTATCGTTCATCTATGAGATAGAATATCAGAGTATTGGTCGCGGACGACCGAAAGCAGTTGGTGTAGTTATCGATCTGGTAATGAACACCCCTCAACCATCACTCTTTTAAATGGCAGGTACAATGGCTGAAATCACCGTCCAGGAATACGCGAAAAGGTTTAATACTTCGGTTCAATCCGTCTACAAACGGATTAAACGCGGGGGTTTAACGGCGGTTGAACGGGATGGACGGAAGAACGGTGT
>JALWDQ010000492.1:0-1146 GCA_027039625.1 Calditrichia bacterium
CAGCGAACCTCCCCCCGAAACATCGCCGACTCCGTCCCAGACCTTCGGCCACCTGCGGGGGACCATCGCCCATGGCGCGGGCATGCGGGTGCAGCTTAGCGATGCCCAGGGCCAAACCTGGCAAACCATCGCCGACTCCCGCGGGCGCTTCCGCTTCCCCGACCTGCCCCCGGGCCCATACCAGCTCTCCCTGCCCGACATCGACCTCACCCGGTCGGTGGAAATCAAGGCCGGGCAAACCCAACGCCTGGACCTGGAAGCCCCGGACGTGGAAACCCCTCATTACAGTACCATTTCCGGCCAGGTACGCCACGGCGCGGGACGCACCATCATCTTGCGAGGCCCCGAAGGGGAACAAACCCAGAGCATCGGCCCGGACCAACGCTACCTCTTCGCCGGGCTGGGCCCGGGCCGATACTACATCCGGGTTCAAAACACCCTGGCCCGCCGCAGCGGGCTGCGCATGACGGGCCGCAACCACCGGGTGGTCAACTTCGCCCTCCCCACCCCAGAACCCTCCCAAAGCATCATCCAGGGCCGCGTCCCCGGCGGCGCGGGCCTGCAGGTCTACATGCGCTACCCCGACGGCCGGGAGGTCATCCACGCCCTGGACGAGGAAGGGGATTTTCAGTTCGAAAACCTGCCCGCGGGCACATACGAACTCATCCTTTATGTCAACGACGCGGAATACATCGAACATGTGCAGGTGGATGGCCTCCATCCTGCCACAGTAGACTTCAACATCCCTCCCCTGCCCGAACCGGAGCCCTCATCCCCGCCCGAAGCGCAGGCCCTTCTCGCGCAGGCCACGGCCACCTCCGAACCCTCCCAGCCTGCCGAAACCGAACCCCAAGGCTCGGCCCCATGGACCTGGCGCATCGAAGACCTGGGCATATCCCCCGGATTCGGCATCATTCGCGTCCGCATGCCCGGGGAGGAAGGACGGGCCATCCGCCTGTGGACCGATGGATGGCCGGGCATGGTCCGTCATATCGGCGATAAGCCCGAATATGGCCCCGATGTGTGCGAATTCGCGCCCTTGGGCAAAGGCCGCTACTACCTGCAGCCCCAGGGCCTGGACCTGAAGGCCGAAATCGAACTCCCAGGCGCTCGGGAATTGTGGGTGGTCTTTACCCCGCCCGGCGA
>JALWDQ010000493.1:0-11509 GCA_027039625.1 Calditrichia bacterium
ATTATGAGTAGTTAAATCTTTAACACAAGTAAGGGAGTACGCTATGTTCCTTTATGGAAGAAGGGTTCTGGTAACTGGAGGAGCCGGGTTCGTCGGCTCGAATTTGGTTGATAAGTTAGTTGAGTTGAACGCCGAGGTTACGGTGCTGGATGATCTATTCACAGGGCAGCTTTCCAATATTCAGCATCTGGAGCGCATCCACTTTATTGAAGGTTCGGTTGCCGATTACGAGCTGGTGGAAGAATTAGTGGCCGAAGCCGATTACGTTTTTAATTTAGCAGTACGGAATATCATTGTGTCTACTAAAAATCCCCATCTGGATTTTGAAGTGAATGCCCGGGGAACGTTCAACGTGTTACAGGCAGCCAAAAAACGGGGGGTTCAACGTGTTATTTACACTTCATCGGCTTCGGTGTACGGCAATCCACGATATTTACCCATCAACGAAGATGATAATTACAACATTCTAAACCCCTATGCCGCCAGTAAGATGACCGGCGAGAATTACTGCATGGCATTTTACGAAAGCTACAAAGTGCCGGTTACCATCCTTCGCTATTCCAATGTGTACGGAATTCGTCAAAATCCTTCCAATCCCTACTGCGGTGTTGTCTCGAAATTTTTCGATGCTGTGCTGAACGGCAAACCACCCCAGATTCACGGCGATGGCGAGCAGAGTCGGGATTTTACCTTTGTGGAAGATGTGGTGGAAGCCACCATTCTGGCGGCCATAAACGAGAAAGCCATTGGGGAAATCTTTAACGTAGGTACCGGAATCGAAACCAGCATTAACACTCTGGCGCAGAAGATTCTGGAAATTGCGGGACTGGAAAAGGAGCCGGTTTATATCGACAAACGCGATATCGACAACATTCGAAGGCGGGTAATGAACATTGAAAAAATCCGTCGCTATCTGCGCTGGGTGCCTTCGACTACGTTAAG
This sequence comes from Calditrichia bacterium, assembly GCA_027039625.1. GTDB lineage: Bacteria > Calditrichota > Calditrichia > RBG-13-44-9 > RBG-13-44-9 > JALXCH01. The sequence goes on from JALWDQ010000493.1 coordinate 943, forward strand.
TAAAGGGTTGGAAAAGACCTATCATTGGTTAAAAAGTAAACGCGAGAAAGAAAGTACGGAAGCAACGGGATAAATATGGAATATTTAAAGTTCCTGAAAAAATATCGAGATGCGGATAATTTAAAAAAACGCTTGCGTAAAATCTGGCGTCGGTACGGCATTAGCGGAAACCGCATGCGGGGGAATATCCTTGCTTTCGTCAATACCCTGAATCGGTACGACATTGTGCCTACTTTTCCCACAACGGCCCGGGTGCTAATAAATCACCGAAAATATTTCAGGAGTTTTTCCCCCGAGGAGGTGGAATTTGCCATTCATGGTTACTATCATCAGGACTATACCATGCTGCCCCCGCAGGAACGGAAGGAACAATTAATGCGGGCTTATTTTGCGTTTCAGGAATCCGATATTCCGGTGCAGGGATTTCGTTTCCCCTATTTGCGGGTAAATCAAGACGCATTGATGGCATTGAATGAACTTCCGCTGGAATACGATAGTAGTTTTCCTTTCTGGTGGCAGGTACCGATGGGGAGCGATAACCCTGCCTCGCAGGTGTTGCAAAAGATGGAAGCCCAATATACTCCGTTTTCACCGGAAGATAAATTACTGCTTCCTTATTTTATCGGGAAAATTGTGGAAATTCCCGTTTCGTTGCCGGATGATGATATTCTGGTGGATCGCGTGTCCGGCTTGAGTTTGCAGGAAATTTTCCGTGCCTGGCAGACAATCTTAAAACGCAGCATGGCGCGAGGGGATTTGTTTGTGCTCCAGCTGCACCCCGAACGTTTTGAACTTCTGAAAGAACCGCTCACCTGGCTTCTTGAGGAGGTTCAGGCTGTACGCACAAACATCTGGGTAGCGCCCCTGCGCGAGATTTCACGCTGGTGGAAAACGCGACGGCAAATGAAGATTGAATATAAGATTCTGGATTCCCGGCGAATTAAATTGTCTATAAAACGTCCCATCGACCTGGAGTATTCCTGCTTGAATTACCATGGAGAGCTGAATATAGAAATTAGGGGAATGGTGAAATCAGAATTCAACTATGAAGAAATTATTTTTCCTGTAAAGGAAATTCCTCTGGTGGCGGTGGGAAACGGGATTTCCGATAAATTTAAAGAGTTGCTTTTTAAGGCGGGTTTTCCCTACCTGGAAAATCCCCCGGAAAAGGAGCGCTTCAGTGTGTACTGGGAGAAGGACCCTCCCCTAAATTCGGAAGTAAGCTGGCTTAAGGATTTTCTGGAGGGATTAACACGGCCGCTGTTGCGCATTTGCGCCTGGCCTCGCCAGTATCGCTCGGCTTTTGCCGTAACGGGTGATATTGATGCTATTACAGTTCAGGATTTTTTATCGAGGGTGTATGGACGCTAAAATTGACATTACAGGGAAAATGGATTTTGAGGCCTGGAATCGTTTCTGCCTGGAACATGGCGGGAATATTTACCAATCCCCTTATTTTTACCACATAACCCGCGCGGCGGAGGGATACATCCCCCATCCCCTGTTTGCCCTGTGGGAAGGGAAACTGGTGGCAACGGCCTTGCCTGTGGAAGTGCGCATTATGCCCTCGATCTTCAATCCCGTGTCCAATCGGCTGATTTTTTACGGAGGAGTTTTATGGGAACCGGGGGAAATTGGGGTACAGGCAACGGTGGAATTGTTCAAATACATTCTTCATTCCCGGGAGCTTCCTCCTTACTTGTTCGGAGAGGTACGCAATTACCAGCCAGTGGATGAGCTTGTGGAACCTCTGGCGCGCTTGAATGTGGTTTTTACGGATTATCGCAATTTTATTGTGGAATTAACCGAACCTCTGGAAGTGGTCTGGAAAAGAATGCGGAAAGAACGCCAGCGGGGAATCCGCAAAGCAGAGAAGTACGGTTTTCTGTTCAGAGAAGCGCAACATCTGGCTGAAGTGGAACAATTTTACGAGATTCTTCGGGAGTTGTACCGGCGGAAAAAAATTCCTCTGGCACATATTTCCCTTTTCACCGGGAAATGGGAAGAATATTCCCGGCAAGGTGTGTTGAAAATTTTTATAGTGGAGCACGGAGGGAAAATCGTTGGCGGGCGTGCCATGCTGTTGTACAACGGTATTGGGTACGAATGGTACACCGCCGCCCGCGCCGATTACGCCCCCACCCATGTGAACGAGTGGATGGTGTGGCAAACGTTTGTTTTTCTGAAAGAACATGGTTTTTCGGCTTATGATTTCTGTGGAGCGGGAAAACCGGATGAGAAATACGGGGTTGGAGAGTTCAAAAAACGATTTGGCGGGACGGAGGTCCGTTACGGACGGTTTGTTTTTACACCCCGTCCCCGGTTGTACAAGCTGGTGAACGCCCTTTATTCCAGGGTGCAGAAGCGGTAATACCGCGGAGGCTAACGAAAGAGCCTCCCGATGAACAAATTAATAAATTAACGGATTAACTGGGAAACGAACCATGGATGTGTTACCAACCAGAATGAGTTGTTCTGTAACTCACGTGGCGGAGCTATGCCCGATGCTGGTCACAGAGGGGGAGAAATGTTATGACCGGAGATAAAGGATTACCACTGCGTTATTTTCTCTATGTGGTATTCAAGCATAAACAGATGATTGCTGTGTTGTTCTTTTCCATTGTTCTCACTGTTCTGGTGGGTAATTTGTTAATGAAACCGGTGTACCAGTCCAGCGCCAAGATTTTACTGGAAAAACAGCGGGACGACGAGAAGGCGTTACTTTTCCAGATGAATCTGGGTACGGATTACTCCCAGTATAACTGGGTCAATGCCGAGGTGGAAATTTTAAGAAGCAGACCGGTGGTGGAGCGGGTAATTCGGCAGCTCCATCTAATGGAACAGCTGGAAACTACCGATGCCGGGAGTAATGACTCGTTGCGTTTAAATCGCGCCATCGAGAAGTTTTTTGGTTCCTACGTGCTGGAAACCACCAAAGATGCTCCGGTGATTACCATTCGCTTTAACAGTTCGTCTCCGGTACTGGCTGCCCGGGTGGTGGAAGCCATCATCGAAAACTATAAAAAGTACCGCCAGGAATTGGTGGCTAAAAGTACGCAATTTCAGTTTGTGAACCGGCAACTGGAGCAGGTGCGGCGAGAACTCCAGGAGCTGGAGAACAAAGCGGTGAATTACACCGCCACCAGTGGGCTGGCTATGCCGGAGGAGTATGGAAAGATTCTGTACGAGAAGTTGGCCGATTACGAAAAACAGCTCACGCAGGTGCGTGCCAATCGCATTGCCCTGCAAACCCGGCTTAACATGCTGAAACGCCAGTTGTCCGATTCCACTTCGGTTACCATTCCCGTTACCCATAATAAGGATGTACCTTCGGAAGTAGAATATATTGTTAAACTGCGCACGAAATTGCTGGATTTGCAGCTCAAACGGGAAAAATTGCTGGAGAAATTTACGCCCGAATACGTGGAAGTGCGAGATGTGGAAAAGGAGATTGCCACCGTACAGGAGAAATTGAGGGAATCGGCGTCCAAATACCTGACTTCCCAGGAAACGGAATTGCGTGCTCTCTATTCTCAGGAGCAGGTGCTGGAAAAAAATATTGCAGATATTCAGGAGGAAATTCGCAAGTTCGTTCAGGAACGGCATCAGATTCAGCAAATTTCCCGGCAGATTAAAGAAAAACAGGAGCTTTACTCGGTATTGCGCAAGCAGGCAGAGGAGATGCGCATCTCTCTGGCGAAAGCCGAAGGCGGGGTGCTTATCAAAGTCATCAGTCCGCCGGTGGTACCGGTGGACCCCATCCGGCCTCGACGGAAGTTGAACGTTATCCTCTCCGTTGTGCTGGCGCTAATTGTTTCGCTGGGTTCGGCTTTCGCTTCGGAATATTTCCGCAAAACGTTCTCTTCGGTGGAGGAAGTGGAAAACCTGTTGGGCGTTCCCGTTCTGGCTTCCATCCACGATTTTCGTGATGTGAAGCTGCTGGAATGATATATTCCAATATGAATTCAGGAGGTTTCTGCTGTTCTCAAACCTGGTTCTATTAAATTATTTCAGGGCGGAAAATAAGCGCAAATTGATCCTTTTTAAATTAGAAGCGATGCTTCTATGGTAAATTCCGGAAAAAGGGACATTTAAAAGGGTATTGTAAATTTTCGAGAAGAAAGGAAGAATATAACATGGAAGTTTATCAAATTAGCATTGTCGATCCGTTTCACGAAGAAAGTGTTGAAACCTACTTGAATAATCATCCGGAGGCTTCTCTATTTCATTCCGTGGATTGGGCGCGGGTACTTACGCTTTCGTATCATCAGCTTAAACCCCGGTTCTTGGTGGTTACCAATAAAAAGGACCAGGTGAGAGGGGTGCTTCCTTTGTTTAAAGTGGAGAGCCCCATTACCGGGCAACGTCTGGTGTCGTTGCCTTTTACCCTGTATGCCGGCGCTCTGGCGGATTCATCGGAAGTGGAACAATTACTTTATCAAAATGCCGTTGAATACCTCCGGGTGTACAACGCTCAATATCTGGAAATCCGTACCACACGCCCCTATCTGCCACAAAAGCAATTTAAACACATTTCCAGTTATGTGAACCATGTGCTGGACTTGCAGGGAGAATTGGGGGTCATTTACAAAAGATTCAGTCGTTCCAATGTCCGGCAACATTTGCAGAAACTGGAAAAATTACCGGTGAAGGTTACGGCGCGGCAGGATCGGGAAGCACTTAAAATATTCTATCGGCTTTATCTGTTTACCCGGAAGAAAATCGGTTTACCCCCGCAGCCGTTTTCCTTTTTTAAATTTATGCGCGAGGTGCTGGTACCGAAGGGTAAAATGAATATCTATCTGGCCGAAAGCAATGGGCGATTTATCGGAACCATCCTGGTGCTGTATTCCCGGCAGGTGGTGCACATGGAATATTCCGGGATAGATTACAATGCAATGGAGCTCAAACCGACTTTTGCGCTATTCTGGCAGGTGATTCAGGATGCCCATGCTCGGAGATTCCGCTCGGTGGAATTTGGAGGCTCTCCCATTTCCCATCAAACTTTGCGCCGTTTTAAAAACCACTGGGGTGCTCGCGAAGAGCCTCTCTATCACCATTTTTATCCGGAAGTGCGGGGCATTTCCGGTCGCTGGGAAAAGAAAAATGGTACCCAGTTCATCCAGAAAATTGTTCGGCTAACCCCGCAACCGGTGCTCTCGCAAATGGGGAAGATTATTTTCCGCCATCTGGGTGGTTAAGCAAATTCTGAAAAACACGGGTAGGAAATATGACCGAATACGATCCCATGTGTCAGGTGGATGCCATAAAAAGCGAACCACCGCAGCATTCCCTTAAAGATGAAATGTGGATTGAAGTCAAAGATTTGCTGCGGAGGATGAAACGGTTGGGTCTTGAGGGCTGGAAGCGGGTTCGAAACAGAGGAATGGTTAAAGAATCTGCTCCGCTGCAGGAGGAGGTGGTACTAAACCTCCAGCCCGGGGAGCGGGTGCGCGTAAAATCGGCAGAAGAAATTCGCCGGATGCTGGATGATGAGGGGAAATTCCGTGGTACCCTGTTTACTGCGGAGATGTGGCAGTATTGCGGCCAGGAATTCACCGTATATAAACGGGTCAATTTATTCCTGGACGAACGAACCAATAAAATTCGGAAAATCCGAAATACAGTTTTACTCAGGGATGCCTACTGCTCAGGGAAACGAGCTTTTGGCGAGCGGTGCGATCGCTCCTGCTTTTTGTTCTGGAAAGAAGCCTGGTTGGAACGAGTGGAAAAATAAAGCATGCGGATATTGTTCGATCTCGGGCATCCTGCTGATGTCCATTTATTTAAACATGCCATCTGGCATAGTCAGAAGTCCGGTTATCGGGTGCAAATTGTCTGCCGACCCCGCGACAATTTAATCGCTTTGCTGGAACGGTACCATTTTCCCTATGTTTCCCTGGGACATGCCGAAAGCCTGACGGGGAAAATGCTGAACATGTTCCGAATCGATTATGCGCTCTATCGGTTAACCCGTCGGTTCCGCCCCCATCTGATGGTGAGTTTTGCTTCCCCCTACACCGTGCATGTGAGTTATTTGCTGAAGATTCCCACAATCACCTTCATCGATACCGAACCGGACTCGTTTAGCCCGTACTACTTTTATTACCGGGTGGTATTTCAACCGTTTGTGAAAAAGGTGTTCATTCCCGAAAGTTACCAGCAAAAATTCAATGCGCCGCATCGGATTCGGTATCGAGGTTTCAAAGAACTGGCCTATTTACATCCCAACCGCTTTCAGGTAAATCCCGGTATTCTGGCCCCGCTTCGGTTGAAATCCGGGGAGAAAATTATTGTGGTCAAATTTGCAGCTGCCGATGCCATCCACGATGTGCGTTATCGGATGTTCGAAGATAACCGGGCACGGGTGCGTTTTGTGCGTTTCCTCCAGCAATTTGGGCGGGTTTTCGTCAGTTCGGAGGTGCCCATCCCGGAATTGAAAGAGCTGGAAATTCCCCTCCAGCCGGGGGATATTCATCATCTTCTGGCGGTGGCTACTCTGTATGTGGGCGAGGGTGCCACCATGGCTGCCGAAGCAGGAATCCTGGGAACACCCTGGGTATTCCTCTACGAAAGGCGGCTGGGGTATCTGGATTTTCAGGAGAAACGATACGGACTGGGAAAAATCTGTTTTAACGCCGAAGATGCGCTAAACGCAAGCAAAGCGTTCCTATCTATTCCCGAGGTAAAAGCAAAATGGGCACAACGCCGTGCCCGGTTGCTGAAAGACCATATCGATGTTTCGGAATTGATTATTCAAGAAATCGAAAAAGTTGCCCGCAATTCGGAGCTTTCCCGGTGAGGTTCCTAAAGAAAAGTGATTAGGAAATTGGCAGCTAAAATAATCTGTACACCTATTGGAAAATCGGGCTGAAAATGAAAAAGATACCGTTGTGCTCAGCAAGACACTTTTTTTGAGCAACGGTTAAATCCGAATAATGATTATCCGAATGTAAACCGAGTTTTGTTAACTTTATGCCCCAGGTAACACAAAATCATGAAGTTCGTACCGCTACCTCCCGGGATGCTACCCTGGACCTTGTGCGAGGATTGGCTATAATTGCTATGGTCGTCGGGCATCTGGTTGTGGCGCTGCGCGATATTCCTTATTCCCGTCCGCTCTTTGTGGCCGGAGGCATGGCACCGGTGCTTTTTGTCTTCTTAAGCGGTTATCTGGTGGAATTTTTGCATCACAGAAAAAACTACGGATTCGGATATTTTTTTATTCGCGGAATATTTTTGCTGCTTGTAGGGGCGGCAGTGGATGTGTTTATCTGGCGTATTATTCCCTTTTACACAATGGATATTCTGTATTTTATTGGCATCTCTTTACCGATTTTGTATTTATTAAATCGCCAGAATACCTACCAACTGGTTCTATTGGCAGGAGCAATTGTCGTGGCTACTCCTTTTATGCAGTACATTATGGGATATGCCCCTTATCCCACGGAGCTGTATCTGGATGGTTCCCCTACCATTGAGGCACCTTACCATTATGCCATCTGGAAGCACTATCTGGTGGATGGATGGTTTCCGCTTTTTCCCTGGCTGGGTGTATCGCTGGCGGGAATGCTGTTTTATCGCTGGCGGACGCAGGGGGATTCTCACGGAATATTCCGTTGGGGAATCGTGCTTACCGGTGTGGGATTGTTCCTCTGGTGGCCCCTCTGGCCGGGATTGGATATTCGCTTGCAATATGGAGGTATTTTTATGCCACCGGAACCGGGGTACTTAATCGCTTCTCTGGGATTGACATTGCTGCTCTTCTGGGTGCTGGACGCCTGGAGCAGAAAAGACACATTGCGGATTGTAAGCGCCATTGGGCGTTCCTCCCTGTTCTTTTATGTGATGCATCTGGTGCTGATTAAGTATTTTATTCCGGTGTTGGGTGTGGTGCAGTCTCCTCTTTTCCTGTTGAAATCTTTTGTGCTGATAGGAGGAATTCTGGGGATTTCCGGGTGGCTTATTCACTACCTTAAAACCCGCACCTCCCGGTTACCCCTTCTGGTACGCTTTTTTCTGGGTGGATAAAAGGTGGAAGAAGCAGTGAAACGCAAACAAGACCGTTACGCCATCATTACACCGGTACGCGACGAGGAAGAGTACATCCGCTTTTTAATTGATTCGGTTGCGCAACAAACGGTACTCCCGGTGAAATGGGTAGTTTTAAACGACGGCTCCACCGATGCCACCGGCGATATTTTAGACTGGGCGCGTCGGAAATATGCGTACATTGAATTAATTAATCTGCCCCGGCGCGGCCCCCGGGAGCCCGGCGGGGATTCTATTTTCCACCTGGGATTACGTCATATTCCGCTGGCGCAGATTGATTTTCTAGCCCGGGTGGATGGGGATGTCTCTTTCCCACCCCATTATTTCGAAACCATGATTCGCCTGTTTCGGGAGAATCCCCGTCTGGGTATCGCCAGCGGCGAAATGATTTATCTGGAGCACGGGAAGGAGGAGAAAGTGATTGGGCCGAGTTTCCAGACGCATGGGCCCAATAAATTCTATCGGGTGCAATGCCTGGAAGAAATTGGCTGGCTGGACGATCGGATTGGCTGGGATATTGTGGATAATCTGAAAGCGATGCGCAGGGGCTGGGAAGCGCGCCGCATTCCCGAACTGTATTTTTACCATTACCGTCGGGTGGGCGCACGCCGGGGCCCCCTGGGCATTTTCGAAAATTGGGGGAAAGCTGCCTATCTGGTGGGTTACCATCCTCTGTTCGTGGCGGCCAAATTTGTCCGCCACCTGGTAACCTACCCTTATGTGGTGGGCAGCATGTGGATGCTCAAACACTATCTGATGGGCTTTTTGAAACGGGAAAAACGGCTGGTCTCTCCCGAACTCAAACAATTCGTGCAGCGGGAACAACTGAAAAAACTGCTGGGGAAGCCCAATGCCTGGTCTTGACGTTAGTACTTCTCCCCCTTCGCAGATTCTACGCATGTTCCTCTGGGCGCTGGTGGGAGTGCTGGTAGGCTATCTTTTCCTGCAAATTCAAACCATGAGCCTCTACCGGATTGGGGTTATTATCGGGGGTATCGGTTTTCTGGTGGGGATTCTAACCACCACCAACCGTCTGTGGGTGCTGATGTATTTTTTCTTCTTCAGCATGATTTTTATCCCGGACAAATATTTCTCCATTGTGTACGGGTGTAGCTGGTACGATGGCATCTCTGTGACTTCCTATGATGTCATATTTTTCCTTCTGGTGGTGGTTTTCAGTGTGGAATATCGTATTCCCTGGTTCCGCAAACAATACTGGGTTCCCGCTATCGAAGCACCTTTGTGGGGGCTGCTTCTGGCTTCGGTGCTCTCCCTTTTTAACACTTTTAATTTACTCATCAGCAGTTACCAGATTATTAATTTCGCCAAATTGCTGGTGGTGTACTTCTTCCTGGTGCGTATTTTTCAGTTTCTGGATTTGAACCGTCTCTTTCGGAAAGGGATTTTCTTGCTGGTGGGTGTGGAATTTTTCTTTTTTTTGATTGAAGTAGCTCAGCGAGGCGGTATTTCCGATTTTCGCCTGGAAGGTTCCTTCGCAAACCCCAATTCCTTTGCGGAATTTTTTGTTCCCACCTTGCTGTTGCTTTTCGGGTTCTGGTTTACCGGTAAACAGAAGGAAGGACGCTGGAGTACGGGATTGTTTCTGATCCTGAACGCCATTCTGGTGCTGTTTACCTTCTCCCGGGGCGGCTGGATAAGCGCCTTTTTGGCGTTGGGAGTGATGGTGTTTTTCCTGCATAAGTACGGGGTGATTGATAAGCGAGAGCTGGGGATGATGCTGCTGGCACTGCTGGCTTTTCTTCTAATATTTCATCAGCCTATTTTGCAGCGCCTCCATTTTGGCGACGAATCGGCTCATTCCCGGATTTACCTCAACAAAATTGCCTGGCAGATGATTAAAACCCACCCGTTATGGGGAATAGGAGTAAACACGTTCCCTTTTCTGATGCGGGATTATTATCATCCCGGGTTGCAACTTCACACCTGGCTGCACACCGTGCATAATCAGTATTTGCTGGTGTGGTCGGAGATGGGAATTCCAGGTATTGTCAGTTTTCTGGCACTTTTGTTGGGCGCCTGGCGCATCGCGTTTCGGGTGTTTCGGAAGGAAGGTCCCTATCGTTTTCTGGGGTTTTCCATTGGCACAGCTATCTTTGCCAATGCCTTACACATGCTGGTGGATATGTACGTGGCAATGTCCAACTGGCTCTGGCTGGTGACGATGCTGGCCGCTTTAAGTGTTGCCTATCGACCGGGAAATTTACAGAGAGAAGAAACAACATGAATTGGTTCGACCAAGGTTACGCCTGGTTTTATCAGACGTTCTTATTTCCTTTATTCGAGATTCGGGTACCGCAAGAAGGGAAGATTAAACCGTACTGGAAAGAGCTTTTAAAAACGCAGTATCTCTCCCGGGAGGAACTCCGCGATCTTCAACTAACCCGATTGCAGCAGTTACTTTCTTTTGCTTATCGGGAGAGCGAGTACTACCATGAAGTGATGGAGCGTGTGGGATTCCACCCCGAAAAAATCACCGATGTTACCGATTTGCAGC
>JALWDQ010000494.1:0-3645 GCA_027039625.1 Calditrichia bacterium
CAAACTCCTGAACAAAATTCCGGTACTCTTTGTGTACCAGATTTCCTGAATTATTATAAATGAACAGTGAAATACCGAGCGGTGTTTGTGCCGGTGTGTTTTGCTGATTCGGGAAAAGGGACAAAATCTGCACGAACAGCACAGAGAGCGGACGCTGCTTTTCTACCTGCCAGCCCGTCCAGCTATCCAGATAAGTTTGAATGACCGGGTGGTCTTTCTGCCACAGGGGAGAGGACTCATTTTCAATTTGCGCCCAAAGCGAATGGAATAAAATAAGAGCAAATATTAGAAGACGTAAAAGAATGTGGCGGTGCATGAAAAGGACATCCTTGTGTTTTGCTTTCCCGTTCAGCTACCCTCCATTATCGGTTAGTTGCTCCAAAAACTTGATGCCAAGGTTGTTTTGAGAGTATGGTTCTGATGTTGGAATATAGTTTTGATGTTCCGAGTGGTGTTGTTCTGGCATAGAGATGAATTGTGTTAAAATACTCTCTTCATAAAGTTCTAAAAATACGAAATATTTCTCTAAAAACATTCTTTTACGTGAAAGTTGTTAAAAATTAATGACATTCAATTGCAATAGTTTAAATAAAAACACTAATTTATAATACTGTTGAAAAATTGGGTGGCGATGATTATATTTTTCTCAATTGATAAAGAAAGAAGGGAATCTAAATAATAATTATTCACATGATTATTCACCTATAACAGCAGGAGATGTCATTATGCGATATGTGAAGCATTACGGGACATGGGCCTATATCTTGCATCGACTCACGGGATTAGCCCTCACTGCTTACATCATGATTCACATTTATCTGGTGAGCGGTGTTCACAATCCCGAGAGTTTTCAGGAGGAGATGGCTCTGTTCAAAAGCCTACCTTTTAAGCTGCTGGAATGGGGCCTGTTTAGTGTACTGATTTTTCATGCCCTGAACGGAATCCGGATTTTCATCATCGATTATTTCAACGGCGCTCGTTTTCATAAACAGCTATTTACAGCCGTGTGGATTGTGGGACTGATCCTTTTTGGCGCCATGGGTTTATTAATGTTTTCATAATTTGAGGAGGAAATATCATGTCTTACAAATACGAAGGTGCCAACACCTCCGGAGCTTTTTCCTGGTTCTTTCAGCGGGTTACAGGATTGGTGCTATTTGTTCTCACTCTGGTTCACTTTTATATCGCGCACCAGACCTGGGAATCCGGTCACGATTGGCAACATGTGGTGAACCGGTTAGCCAGTCCTTATATGAAAATGTTCTATCTGGTATTTGTACTTCTGGGTTTGTGGCACGGATTAAACGGATTGTGGTCGGTGATTCGCGATTATGATATGTCCGCTGGTTCACGCAAATTAATTATTTCGCTCATCTGGATTTTTGGAATCTTTTTAGGAACATTGGGATTTATTACCGTACTCACCATTCCGGCACCACATTAATGGTGAGAAAAATTGAGAATGTAGAAAAAACAGGATAATAAGAGAGGTCAATATGGTTATTGAACATGATGTTGTCATTGTTGGGGCTGGTCTCGCAGGTTTACGGGCTGCATTGGAAGCTTCCCATTATTACGATGTCGCGGTGGTTTCCAAAGTATTCCCCACCCGTTCCCACAGTGGTGCGGCACAGGGTGGTATTGCCGCCGCACTGGGAAATGTGGAAGAAGATCATATCGATTGGCATTTTTTCGATACAGTAAAAGGAAGCGATTACCTGGGAGACCAGGATGCAATCGAAATTCTGGTAAATGATGCTATCCCCGCCATTTATGAATTGGAACACCTGGGTGTACCTTTTAGCCGCACACCGGACGGAAAAATCAATCAGCGGAAGTTTGGTGGGCATACCCGCAATTATGGCGAGGCACCGGTGCTGCGGGCTTGCTTTGCCGCCGATCGTACCGGGCATGTCCTGTTGCATACCCTGTACGATCAGTGCCTGAAAAATCACGTGCGTTTCTATTCGGAATTTTATGTGCTGGACTTGCTGTACAAAGATAACATTGCCCGCGGGGTGGTTGCTTACGATATGATTGGCGGGGAATATGTGGTTTTTCATTCCAAAGCGGTGATGTTTGCCACCGGTGGTTATGGACGGGCTTTTAAGGTTACTTCCAACGCCCACACCAACACCGGCGATGGACTGGGAATTGTGCTTCGGGCGGGGCTTCCGCTGGAAGATATGGAATTTGTGCAGTTCCATCCCACCGGATTGTATCCTTATGGAATTTTGCTTACCGAAGGTGCCCGTGGCGAAGGGGCATATTTGATTAACAACGACGGCGAACGCTTCATGAAAAAATATGCTCCCACTTTGATGGAGCTGGCACCGCGCGACCTGACGGCACGTTCCATCCAGACCGAAATTGAGGAAGGTCGGGGAATCAACGGAAAGGATTACGTGTACCTGGATTTACGGCATCTGGGCGAGCAGCGAATTCGGGAGCGCTTGCCGGAAATTACCGGATTCTGCCGCAAGATTGCAGGAGTGGATCCGGTGAAGGAGCCGGTACCCATCCAGCCGACAGCCCATTATTCCATGGGTGGGATTCCCGTAACCATCGATTCCCAGGTTCTGGCCGATGGTAAATCGCAAATTGCCGAAGGATTCTATGCCGCCGGGGAATGTGCCTGCGTATCGGTGCACGGTGCCAATCGTCTGGGAACCAACTCCCAGCTGGAAACGATTGTTTACGGTCGTCGCGCCGGAAAAGCTATTGTGGATTGGTTGAACAAAGTGGGAACCACCAAAGCCGATATTCCCGAAGTTCAGGTAAAACGTTCCATTGAACGGATCGAACATGCGCGCACCAAGGATGGTAACGAACGGGTTGCCCAAATTCGTAAAGAGCTTCAGGAAACCATGATGAAGAATGTGGGTGTCTTCCGGGATGCCGAGCGACTGGAAAAAGCGCTAAAGGATGTGAGAGAACTGGAAGAAAGGGCAAAGAACATCAAGATCGACGATAAGGGAATGAAATTCAACACGGATTTAACCGAAGCTATGGAGTTGGATAATTTGTTGCATTTTGCCGAGATTATTGTGAGTGGTGCTCTGAACCGCCAGGAGAGTCGCGGTGCTCAGTTCCGGAAGGATTTCCCCAAGCGCGATGATAAAAATTGGTTGAAACACACCATCGCTTTCCGTAAAGAGGATGGAACGATTGAGTTCGATTATAAACCCGTTGTGATCACCAAATTTCAACCAAAAGAAAGGAAATACTGATGATACAGGTAAACTTAAAAATCTTGCGCTATAATCCTGAAAACGGGGATGAAAAGCCTCATTACGAAACCTACACCCTGGAGGCTGACCCTAAAGAGAAGGTGCTGGATCTGCTTCATCGGGTAAAATGGGAACAGGACGGTACTCTGGCGTTTCGGCGTTCCTGTGCCCATGGGATTTGTGGTTCCTGTGCCATGCGAATCAACGGGCGCAATCGGCTGGCGTGCGAGACGAATGTGCAGGATCTGAAGGATCCGCATCATATCACTGTGGAACCGTTGAAGTCTCTGCCGGTGATAAAAGACCTGGTGGTGGACATGAGCGATTTTTACAAGAAGTTCGAAGTGGTCAAACCGTACCTGATTGCCAAGACGCCACCGCCTTCGCAAGAACGACGCCAGAGCCCGGAGGACCG
>JALWDQ010000495.1:0-463 GCA_027039625.1 Calditrichia bacterium
TGACGGTGGATGGCATTAGAGCGGTGCGGACGTTGAGTGCCGAGGGGATTAAAACCAACGTGACGCTGGTGTTCAGCGCGGCCCAGGCGCTGCTGGCAGCAAAAGCGGGTGCTACCTTCGTTAGCCCCTTTGTGGGGCGGCTGGATGATATTAGCAGCGACGGCATGCATCTGATTGAACAAATCGTCACCATCTACACCAATTATCAATTCGATACGGAAATTCTGGTGGCAAGTGTACGACATCCCATGCACGTAGTGCAGGCGGCATTGATGGGTGCCGATATTGTAACCATGCCCTTCGCGGTTATCAATAAACTGTTTAAACATCCTTTAACGGATGTGGGCATAGACCGCTTTCTGGCGGATTGGAAAAAAATTCAAAAATAACACCCATTTGATGGGAAAAGACGGAATTTCGATGCAGTGGAAACAAATTCATAATAAACTAAAAAGGAAAGCGT
>JALWDQ010000495.1:473-3644 GCA_027039625.1 Calditrichia bacterium
AAAGCGTGATGTTGCAAACAAAGAGATGGGCGGTGCTGTTACTGGGCTTGTGGGTGCTTCTGGTTCTGGGTAGTTGCGGCCAGGATTCCCGAAAGGAAGAGAAAACCGGAGATAGCTTGTTCCTGAAAAACCTGTACGCTCGTTCCGATACTTCCGGTCTGGCAGAGGCCAATGCCCGGGCACACCGCAGCCGGGAAACGGCTCTGACCCGCGCCGCGGCCATTGCCCGTCCCGCCGTGGTGGGAATTAACGTACTGCAGGTGAAACGCTACGTGGTGCGCAGCCCCTTTTACACGGACGATCCCCTGTGGCGCGCCCTGATGCCCCAGCTTTTCCGCGACCAGATTTACGAAAAACCCATCCAGAGCCTGGGAAGCGGCTTTTTTATTTCCTCCGATGGGTATCTGCTGACCAATGAACATGTGGTGGAAGATGCTAAAAAAATTGTGGTAACCCTGGAAGGCGGTAAGCGTTACGACGCCCGGCTGGTGGGGGTAGATCACGTATCCGACATTGCTCTACTGAAAATTGAAGGCGACAACTTCCCCTACCTGCAAATGGGCGATTCCGACGATTTGATTGTAGGGGAATGGGTGATTGCCCTGGGAAACCCGTTCGGCCTCTTCGAACTGGATGCCAAACCCACGGTAACCGCCGGTATTGTGAGCGCCACCAATGTGGATTGGGGACGGGTGCCGGAGAGCAACCGCATTTACATGGATATGATTCAAACCGATGCGGCAATTAACCACGGAAACAGCGGCGGGCCGCTGGTAAACGCCCTGGGGCAGGTGATTGGGATGAATACGTTCATTTACACCGGGAGCAGTTATCAGGAAGGGTTTGTGGGAATTGGATTTGCCATTCCCATTAACCGCATTAAAAAGGTGGTGGCACAGCTTAAGTCCCAGGGGGGAGTGGATCGGGATTACTGGTTGGGCATCCGGGTGCAGGATTTGAATCCCTTTATTACCCGGGCGCTGGGGCTAGATGTGGAGGCAGGCGTCATCATTACCCAGGTGGAACGGGGGAGTTCCGCCGATCAGGCCGGGCTCCAACCGGAGGACATTATTGTGAAACTGGATGGTCACCCGGTAACGGATACCCAATCCCTGCTGGAGATTCTGAC
Organism: Calditrichia bacterium; assembly: GCA_027039625.1. Lineage (GTDB taxonomy): Bacteria > Calditrichota > Calditrichia > RBG-13-44-9 > RBG-13-44-9 > JALXCH01. Next base: position 1,603 of record JALWDQ010000495.1, read on the forward strand.
CAATGCCGATTACCAGGTGGGAGATGTGCTCACCTTTACCATTCTGCGTGGTGGAAAGAAGTTCAACGTACGGGTGAAATTAATGAAACAACCGGAAGAATAATGATTGAACGGTACAAACTCCCGGAAATTGCACACATCTGGGAAGAGGAGAACAAATTTCGCATTTGGCTGGATATTGAAATTCTGGCCTGCGAAGCCCAGGCAGAACTGGGGCGCATTCCCTCCTGGGCGCTGGAGGAAATTCGCCAGAAAGCGCGTTTCGATGTACGCCGCATTCAGGAGATTGAAGAAACGGTGCAGCACGATGTAATTGCCTTCCTGACCAATGTGGCGGAGTATGTGGGGCCTGCCGCGCGGTTTATTCATTACGGAATGACCTCCTCGGATGTCCTGGACACAGCGCTGGCGGTGCAGATGAAACAGGCGGGTGAGCTCCTTCTGAAAAAATTGGAAGAATTACAGGAGGTGCTCAAAGTCCGCAGCCTGGAATTTAAGGACACCGTCATGGTGGGACGAACCCACGGGGTGCATGCCGAACCGATTACCTTCGGGCTGAAATTAGCGTTGTGGTACAGCGACACCGGACGGAGCATCCAGCGGTTGCATCGCGCTGTGGAAACTATCGCAGTGGGGCAAATTTCCGGAGCGGTAGGGACTTTCGATCATCTGGATCCGTATGTGGAAACGTACGTATGTGAGAAATTGGGGCTGCAACCGGCACCTATTTCCACACAAATCATCCAGCGAGACCGTCATGCGGACTTCTTGAATGCCCTGTCTGTAATTGGCGGGAATCTGGAAAAAATCGCCACTGAAATTCGGCACCTGCAAAAAACGGAGGTGCTGGAAGTGGAAGAACCGTTTGGAAAGGGGCAGAAGGGTTCCTCGGCTATGCCCCACAAAAAAAATCCCATTGTGTGCGAACGGATTAGCGGCATGGCACGTTTACTGCGCGGTTACGCAACCACCGCCATGGAGAATCTGGCTCTGTGGCACGAACGCGATATTTCCCATTCCTCTGTGGAACGCATCATCATTCCCGACGCCACTATAACCCTGTACTACATGCTGCACAAAACCATTCAGGTTATTCAGGGACTGGTGGTTCATCCCGAGCGCATGAAACAGAATCTGGAATCCACCCACGGTTTAATTTATTCCCAGCCGGTGTTGCTGAAGCTGATTGAAAAAGGACTCACCCGGGAGGAGGCGTATCGCATTGTTCAACGCAACGCGCTGAAGGTATGGGAGCAGGGGACATCTTTCCCCGACCAATTGAAAAAAGACGAAGAGGTAACCCGTTACCTTTCCGAAACGGAAATAGATTTAATTTGTAATTTGGAAAATCGCTTAAAAAATGTAAATTATATCTTTAAACGATTAAAGCTGATTTAACAACTGGAGGTGGAACGTGAAGATTAAAGAGACTTTCCTGGAAGGAAAAACCAAAAAATTGTACACGGTGGAAGAGCCCGATCAACTGATTATGGAATTTCTGGATGTACTTCCCCAATCAATCAGTTCCAAAGGAGAGAAAGTTAAAGGCAAAGGTGCCATTAACGCCGAAATTTCTGCCTATCTTTTTCAATATTTAACCAGTTACAATGTGCCCACCCATTTTGTGCGAAAACTGGATGATAAAAGCATTCTGGTGCGCAAAGCAGAAATGTTTGACCTGAAAATGGTCATCTGGAACTACGCATCCGGAACGTTGAGCAAGCGGCTGGGGCTCAAGGAAGGGACGCAACTGGAAACCCCGGTGCTGGAACTTTATCTGAAAAATTCCAAGCTGAAGTACCCCTTAATCAACGATTACCATGCCTATGCACTGGGTTTGTGCGAACGCAGCGACATGAATGTCATGATTCGCATCGGTACCAAAGTGAACGCCGTGCTCAAATCCTTTTTCTTACGCAAGCATTTAACGCTGGCGCATTTCACCATGGAATTTGGCAAGGTGGGGAATCAGGTGCTTCTGGCGGATGAGATTTCTCCGGATACCTTTACCGTGTGGGACAACAAACCGGACGGAACACTGG
>JALWDQ010000496.1:0-11483 GCA_027039625.1 Calditrichia bacterium
AAGCTGAGAATCAGCTGCCCAAACGCCCAGACCAGTTGTTCCACTGTGGTGGGCAACCCGATTTTAAACAGGGTTTTAAACGTCTGGAAGTTGGGTGTGGTATATTCCTTAAACGAAAGAAATAAGGAAGCCTTCCGGCTGCGCAGGTAATAAATGGTGAGCCCAAAACCGATGGTGTGGGCAATTCCCACCGCCAGCGCAGCTCCCCGGGTTTCCAAACGGGGGAAACCCAGTTTGCCAAAAATTAAAATGGGAAGCAGAACCAGATGAATAAAATTGGCCAGTAAATTAACCCGCATGGTCAGCAGGGTGTCCCCGGCCATGCGTAAAATCCCCAGCGCAATGAAATTCAAAATGAAAATGGGAGCAAAGTACGATGCAGTTTGCATCCACACCGTGCCGTAGTGCCGGGCGATGGGCTCTTCTTCTTTAATGAGGTGCATAATGGCCGAGCCGCCAAAATACCACAACAGCCCGATGATGAGGGACATGATGGTGCCCATCATCAACGCCTGGCCCAGCACATGGTTGGCATTCCAGGTATCGTTGGCTCCCAGATAGCGCAGAATAATAATGGAGGCGCCCATCACGAAGGTGAGGACAATGGCAAAGGTAAGCAGCACAATTTGCAGGGAAATACCGACCCCGGCCAGTGCTGCCGCCGAAAGATGCCCGATGAAAATAGCCTCGATCAACCAGGTGACGGTTTGTGAAGAAAGATCGATGACCGCAGGCAAGGACGTCTTGAGAATGTCCTTCAGGGGCGATTTTGATTTCCGCTCTGCCATTAACCTCCTGAGAAATAATTGAACCGGCTATTCTGGAAAGACCAGGGGGATGCAAAAATAAAACAGGGGAACTTGCTGCACCATCCAGCCGGTTCCCCTGTTCCAATTAACGATAATATTCGTAATAATCGGCACCCAGGTGGGTTATTTGCTCTTCACCCATCATAAAGCGGAGGGTGTTTTTCAATTTCATTAATTGAATAAACAGATCGTGCTCGGGGTACAATTCCGGCAAATGCATGGGACTTTTGTAGTAGAACGAGAGCCATTCCTGAATTCCGTGGAAATCGGCGCGAGCCGCCAGATCCATGAACAAAGCCAGATCCAGCACAATGGGAGCCGCCAGAATACTATCCCGGCAGAGAAAGTCGATTTTAATTTGCATGGGATAGCCCAGCCAGCCGAAAATATCGATGTTGTCCCAGCCTTCTTTGTTGTCCCCACGCGGTGGATAGTAATTGATGCGAACTTTATGATAGTATCCCTGATACAGGTCGGGGTACAACTCCGGTTGCAGAATCTGATCCAGCACGCTGAGCTTGCTCTCTTCTTTGGTTTTGAAGGATTCGGGATCGTCCAGCACTTCACCGTCCCGATTGCCCAGAATATTGGTGGAGAACCAACCCTGCAATCCCAGCAAGCGAGCTTTCAGTCCCGGCGCCAGGATGGTCTTCATCAGCGTCTGCCCGGTTTTGAAATCCTTTCCGGAAATGGGCACTTTGTTTTCCTTAGCCAGCTCGTACATGGCCGGGAAGTCGGTGGTCAGGTTGGGCGCTCCGTTGGCGTAGGGATAGCCCAGCTTCAAGAAAGCATAGGCATAAATCATGCTGGGAGCAATCCCGGGGTCGTTTTCTTTTAGCCCCTTTTCGAAAGCTTCCAGACTCTGGTGTACCGGGCCCGGACTGAGGAAAATTTCGGTACTACCCGTCCACACGCCCACAATTCGGTCTAAACCATGCTCTTCTTTGAATTTCTGGATGTCTTCCATCAGCATCTGGGCGTAATCCCATTTGGTTTTGGCGGATTTGATGTAGGTTCCATCCAGCTTCTTCACGTAATCTTTACTAAACACGCCGCGCATGGGCCGGATGGTTTTCAGTTCCGGTTTCACCTGATCCAGCAATTCTTTTTTCAACACCCCGGCTTTCAGGGCCGCCTGGTAAGCATTATCTTCGAAAATGTCCCATCCGCCAAATACCAGATCATCCAATCCGGCCAGGGGAACGAAATCCTTGATTAACGGCATGCGTTTTTCGGTGCGTTTGCCCAGGCGAATGGTCCCCATCTGGGTGAGGGAACCAATGGGTTTGGCCAGCCCCTGGCGAATAGCAATCACCCCGGCCATAAACGTGGTGGAAACCGCTCCCATTCCCGGCGTGAGAATACCCAGTTTACCCCGGGGCTCAGCGATGTCAATTTTCCGTGGTTGATTCGAACTCATACGACTCCTCCTTACACAATCGATGTTCAAGGCGCAACTTATTGGCCTGGTTCTGAATAATGCAGAATGATGCCGGCCAGAAGTTGAACCTGCTCCTGTCGGTTTTATTTACACACCGGATTCTTCTTCCAGATCCTGGGACGATTTTTCCAGCTTCTCCAGCTGCCAGACGTGGTACATGCGCTGTAAGGCGGTAAAATTAGCCAGGATGGCAATCATCCACACCACCACCTCCAGCAAGTAGGGATGAATAAGGGAACTGAATCCGATATACACAATACGTTCGGGACGTTGCATGATGCCCACTTTACATTCGTATCCCAGACCTTCGGCTCGGGCTCGCACATAGCTCACCATCATGGAACCGCCCAGCGCCAGAAAAACCATGATGCTGGTAAAAGGGTGATTCTTTTCCACAAAATAGATTGCCACACCCAGAAACATGAACACTTCGGCGTAGCGGTCCAGACTGGAATCCAGCAAAGCCCCGAATTTGGAAGACAGACCGCTTTTGCGCGCTACCTTTCCGTCGATAATATCGCAAATTCCACCCAGCAGAATAAATGCACCCCCCAGCCGAATGTCGTGTTTGGCATAAAACACCGCGCCAATAAACGAAATAAACAATCCCAGTACCGTGAAATGATTGGGGTGCACATTCAGGCGTACAATTCCGTCAATGAACGGTTCAATAAGCTGAATAAACCAGTTCTTAATGGAATTGGGAAGTACCGAAAATTCTTTCTTAGTTGCCATTCTGGTTTACATCTCCGCTTAACAACGGTTTAAAATTTTTTCCGGCAATGAGTAACACAATTTCGCCTTTTAATTTACGAGATTTTATTTGAGCCAACACATTTTCGGCAAAGCCACGCACGAATTCTTCGTGCATTTTGGTTAGCTCACGAGCGAGCACAATATAACGATTTCCTAATGTTTTTACAATGTCTTCTAATGTTTTTTCAATTCTCACTGCGGACTCGAACAGGATAATGGTACCGGTTTCTTCGGCTATAACGCGCAGGCGGGTTTGTCGCCCTTTCTTGCGGGGAAGGAATCCTTCGAACAGGAAGCGGTCGGTGGGCAGACCGGAAGCCACCAGTGCCGCCAGCACCGATGAGGCACCCGGCACCGGCACCACCCGAATCCCCCGTTGAATCGCCGCCATCACCAATTTGTGGCCGGGATCCGAAATTAAAGGGGTGCCTGCCTCGGAAATTAAAGCAATCTGTTTCCCTTCTTCTAAATAAGCTAGAATCTGGGGAATCCGACGTTTCTCGTTGTAGGAATAGTAACTTAACAGGCGGTTGGAAATGGATAAATGAGACAGCAGACGGGCGGCGGTGCGGGTATCTTCGGCCAGTACTAAATCCACCTCCCGCAACACCCGAATCGCCCTCTGGGTGATATCTTCTAAATTTCCGATGGGAGTACTGACCACAAACAAAACACCGGATTGTGAAAGCTGGGTCTTCGTAATGCCACCTCGCTGTTTAAAAAAGACCGTCTCCTGTTCCACCCGTGTATTTAAACGCTTTCCATAACTCACAAAATAATAAATTAGATGAGAAAAATGAATATGTCAAACAAAAATAAATCCTAATTTACTTGTAAACATGGATTTTAAATAATCCACATTTTTTCCTTCCGGGGATTCGAGTTCAGTGTTTGACCATTCAATTTTAGTAACTATTTGTGGAAATCCCAGTTCGCTTTGAATAAAAATAGCCATGGTGGCAATACACACGCACGATTGTGGGGTTTTAGGCTTCAACAGCCTGAAAAATAACCAGCTGATCAACATACCCGCGGGTTAGCCCCACATATTTGAACTTTGTGTTCGCGTTTTATTGTTTTAGCCCCACCCAGCTTCTCAGAAGCTCGCTCCCTGATGATCTTTCAACGAACCAGATGCTTTTTAAACAACATCCGCTATCTAAGAAGACAATGAAACAGAGCACCACACGAGCAAGAATCCGTTTCACCCTCCAGTGGAAAATTGGCATGAAATTTCAGCCCTTGTTTCACTTCGGGAAAGCGATGTTCTACATCCGGTGCGCTTAATCTTCCGCTTTGGGAATTTGCCCGTTTTTTATTTAACCGCTACTTTTAGCAAACATAGCTCGAGATGGTATCTCTCGGAAACTAATGCAATAGATGGTTCATCCAGGAAAAAATTTAATGCAGGCTGTTAAATGGGATTCTGCTTTCGTCGTTTTTGGGGTAATAATCAAAATTCTCGCTATTGAGGAAATAAACCGCTTTCTAACACGGGTTTAGAATATCTATTCCCTCGTAAAGGCCGTATTGTTGGTTTATGTCCTGCGAAATTGTAAATAATCGAAGTGCTATCTTTTTTGTTCCATCTTTTGATAATCCTGAGTTATAACCGAATTTTTGAATTTAACTTTGCTCGGTTGGCACCGGAACACTTTTTATCGACAAAAAGCATCCTCCGAACTTTCTTACCAAGAATCCCGATGCAAGAAAGCTCACGGCGCCTGGCAAGGCTCAGGTACACCGTAGTAAAGGGGGTTTTAATGAATAATTTCCCGAATCAGCGCTTCGGTGAGTTCGGTTGTAGTGGCCGTGCCTCCCATATCCGGGGTTAAATATTTACGTTCGGTAAGCAGCACAATAACGGCATGTTTAATGTGGTTTGCCACATGCTCGTCTCCCAGATAGCGCATCATTTGCTCGGCAGAGAGGATAACCGCCAGAGGATTGGCGATGTTCTTTCCGGCAATATCGGGAGCGCTACCGTGCACGGCTTCGAACACAGCCAGATTCTCGCCGTAATTGGCACCGGGAACCAGTCCCAGACCACCCACCAGTCCTGCACCCAGGTCGCTAATGATGTCCCCGTACAAATTGGTGAGCACCAGAACATCGAACTGCTCGGGATGCATCACCATTTGCATGGCGCAGTTGTCCACGATGATTTCTTTATACTCAATCTCCGGATATTCCCGGGCAATATTCTGGCAGCTTTTCAAAAACAAACCGTCGCTTTTTTTCATGATGTTTGCTTTGTGAACGGCCTGAACGGTATGTCTCTGATGTTTTCGGGCATATTCAAAAGCAAACCTGGCAATCCGCTCCGAGGCAGCCTGAGTGATGATTTTAAGCGTTTGTGCCACACCCGGAGCAATATCCTGCTCCAGACCGGCGTACACATCTTCCGTGTTTTCCCGGACAATGACCATGTCCACATTGTGGTACTTGTCGCTAATCCCATATTTGGAATTGATGGGACGGACGTTGGCGTACAGATTGAGCTCTTTGCGCAGGGAAACGTTGATGCTGCGAAACCCTTTTCCAATAGGAGTGGTTACCGGCCCCTTCAGTGCCACCCGATTGCGTTCGATGGAATCCAGGACTTCCCGGGGCAGGGGCTCGCCGTATTTTTCCGCAGCAGCGGCACCGGCTTCCACCACTTCCCATTCAATATCTGCTCCGGCAGCCTCCAGCACACGCCGGGCTGCTTCGGTAACCTCGGGACCGATTCCATCCCCCGGAATGAGGGTGATTGTATGTTTCATGCGTTATTCTCCTTTTTTTTAGTTGTTTGGGGAAGGAATTTACTTTGCAGGAAGTGTTGCTGCAACGCGCAAAGAAATTTTATTTCACGGAAATAGTAAGAGGCATTGCGACTCCCTCGCCTCATAGCTGAGAGGCTGCGGCTTGATCCAGGTACCAGAAGTAATTCCCACGGGTGGGATTTACTCGCGCGATGGGAAGGGTGTGGAAACCGCTTTCCCGGTGCAAAACCCGGCGCACCACCGGGGCTTTCTCCTCACCGGTAATGACAACAAACACGTTTCGTGCCGCATTTAACACCGGCAGGGTAAAGGTCGGCCAGGGAGTTCCTTTTTCCGGTTCGTGCCCCACTGCAGTTATGGCGTGGTGAATTTCCATTGTTATTTGCCCGGGAAAGATTCCCATAATTCCTCCCCGGGGACGGATGCTCCCCACCCAGATGTCGAAACCCGGCACCTCGTCCGGGGCTAACTGGAAAAATTCGCTCAGAATTCCGGCATGCAGGTTAGCGAGGGTAAAGGCATCGGCGGCAGGAGGGACAAAGTGGTAATTATGCCGGGGAAGGGGGAGCTGGTTCAGCTCTTTCGGTAAAAGGGGATTATTCTCGTGCGGAGTTTCCCCTTGCAGCGGCTGGTCAGATTGAAAAAGATGAATTCGGCTCCATGAGAAGTTGCTCGGGCCTGGTGGTCGGGAGAGAAGTTCAAAGAATTGTGAGGGAATTTCGGTGGGAGAGATTGCCCACGCCAGAACCTCCTGCCTCTGCAAAAGATGCTGAGCTGTCTCCTGCAAATCCTTCACCAGAGCAAAACAGAGTTGCTCCGGATTCTGGTAAATTTTTACCACCGGTAATCGACCCATGGTCCAGGAGCCTGTTACTTTGTAAAGGATGCAGCCTTGATCCCGGGCAGCATCCTGTTTTTACACCAGGCGAGTAATTTTCCGAATTCCGGTATCGGCTTTTTTCAGGAAGTGGAAAGCAATCACTTTACGCCCGGCTTGCTGCAGTGCCTGGCGGTCGCCCAGCATTTGCGCGGTTTTCAAAATTCCGAAGGTAATCCCGGATTTTTCGCTGCCCGGTTCATCGGGAATGGAAGCGTCTTCTGGCATCGATGCGCTGAGTTGAATAAATAAACCCCGTCCGGCATCGCCTTTGTGCAACTGGCCGGTGGAGTGTAAAAAGCGGGGACCGTATCCCACAGTTACCGCCAGACGATATTTTTTGTGCAGGGTGAGCCGTAAAGCTTCCAGAGCGCGATCGGTGCGGGCATCGGGCTTTAAATAAGCCTGAATGCTGATGTAACTGCGCCCGGAATCGGTTTCGGAATCAGTATGGGCCTGGGCCAGGAATTCCTTCAGTGCTTCGGCCAGATTTTGCGGAGTGAAATCGGCGAACACCTGAATATGATCCTCTTCCAGAACCGGTTCAGGCAAAGGCAGTTTTCCGTCTCGTAAATAGGCCGTTACCATCTCTCTGGCGCGCACCTTTGCGGATTCCACATTGGGCTGGTCGAAGGGGTTGATGTGCAGGCGCCACCCGGCAATGGCGGTTGCCATCTCCCAGCGGAAAATTTCACCGCCCAGATCGTAGGCATCTTCCAGAGTAATTTGAAGCACCGGATGTCCTGCTCGAACCAGCGTTTTCAGTGCCTTCTGCTGGCGCGCATCGTTCTTGAGACCCAGGAATACAAACAGGCGGTCGCTGGCATAATATTGCGGTGCTAAAGGCTTTTCTTCCAGCACAGGCAAAATTCCCTTTCCCTCCTTACCGGTACTTTCGGCAATGAGCTGTTCCAGCCACACTCCAAAATGCCGGATTTCCGGGGAGAGGAACAGGGTGAGTTTATCCTTCCCCTGCCGCGCCATTTCTCCCATCACTGCCCCCAGGTAGGCACAGGAGTTGTCTCCTTCCCCGGGCCGCTGGCAGCCCTCGCAATTGCACTGCATGATGTCTGCCCGTTTAAGCAATTGCCGCAAATCCATGCCAATGCAGGCAGCAGGAACCAACCCGAAAAAGGAGAGCGCGGAATAGCGTCCCCCAATATTGGGGTCGTTGAGAAAGACGCGCCGGAAATTCAGTGCCCGGGCGGTGGCTTCCAGCGGACTGCCGGGATCGGTGATGGCGGCAAAATGCTTCCCGGCTTTCAAAACACCCAATTCCTTAACCAGGTAGGTGTAAAAATATTTCATGAAAGAGATGGTCTCCACAGTGGTACCGGATTTGGTGGAGACCAGGTACAAGGTACTGGCAGGATCGAACCGGCGGGCGTATTCCAGCACGGCGCCCGGGTCGGTACTATCCAGCACCGATAGCTCCAGATAACCGGGAGCACCCCCGAACACCTGGCGAAATACCTCCGGTGCCAGGCTGGAACCGCCCATTCCCAGCAGCAATACTTGGGAAAATCCTTCTCGCCGCAGCTCTTCCACAAAATCTGTAATCTCGCGAATTGCCCCTTTCATTTTTTCGGAAATGTGCAACCAGCCCAGGCGGTTGGAGATTTCGGTGGGATCGGGCTTCCACACGGTATGGTCGTGCTCCCAGATGCGTCGGATGACCCGCTGATTTTGCATCTCCCGCAGCGTTTCCCGGATCAATTGCTGGTATTCCCCCAGATGCGAGACCACGGTGAATTTGCCCGTGAGCAGTTTTTCGCTCTTCTCCTCGATTTTTTCCAGAATGTTCTCGTAGGAACGGACAAACGCCTCCACCCCGGCCTTTTGCAATTCCGTGGTAATGTGTTTCAGAGAAATTCCCAGTTCTTCCAGCTCCCGGAGCTGATGCTCCGCCTCTTCCATTCCCCGGGTAAGGGTTGGTTTAACCACTCCCTGGCGCTGGAAAGCCTTCCAGGTGTTGGGAGGAACAGTGGTAACGGTATCCGGAGCAATTAATTCCTGGACGTAAAGAATGGGAGAATAGTGGGGATTTTTCGTGCTGGTGCTGGCCCAGAGCACTCTCTGTTTGCGGGCACCGCGGGCTTTTAACGCCTGCCAGCGTGGGGTATTAAAAATTTTCAGGAATTCCTGATAAATGCGGCGTGCATTTGCCACGGCAATTTTACCCTGCAAGGTGGTGTTGCCTACCTTCTCCAGCTCCCGATCCACCACCGTATCCACGCGGCTCACAAATACCGAAGCCACCGAGGCAATTTCCTGCAGGGTAAGTCCCCAGCGAATGGTGGGCCCCTGCTCGGCCAGTCTTTCCAGTCCCGTTAAAAACGCTTCTACCACTTCCCGGTAATTTTCCAGGCCAAATATTAGCGTCACATTCACGTTAATCCCGCTGGCCAGCAATTCGCTAATGGCCGGAAGCCCTTCGGCGGTTGCCGGAACTTTAATCATCACATTGGGGCGTTTCAGGGTGGTGAAGATGCGCTGGGCTTCTTCGATGGTGCGCTGAGTGTCGTAGGCATATCGCGGATTCACCTCGATGCTCACGAATCCATCCCGGCCTTCAGTAGCATCGTACACCTCCCGCATTAAATCGGCTGCCATCCCAATATCCTGAAAGGTCAATGCCTCAAATATTTTTTCTGTGGAACGATGTTCTTTCAGCAAACGCCGTAAATCGGCATCATAATCGGAACTTCCGGCAATGGCTTTCTCGAAGATGGTGGGATTGGAAGTAATGCCGCGCAAACCTTCTTCAATTAAAAATTTTAAATCGCCGGAAGTAATAAACGCCCGGCGAATGTAATCGTACCAGACGGATTGTCCCAATTCAGATAGTTGTTGCATTTTACTCATACAAACGCTCCTTCGCTATAGCAGTTTTTTGTCCTGTTCCCAATAGTAAGAATATAGTTTCTGTTTATCATGTATTCAATATGAATGTAAACGGGCCGCCCTGAAATGGAGGCGAGAATGTTCTTGGGATGGGAGTGGGAGGTGAATGCCCGCTGGACGTGGAAGCAGATTTGGGACTCATGAAAAATAATAAATTCTGTTTGATTTTCTGTTTTAAATTTTTATTGTTTTTTAATGAACGAGAAAAACAGGATGAATAGGAGTGGCCATGATCTGGGGAATTACCTGCTTTTTTGAGAATCGGCAAGATTTTGCCATGATTGCGGAAATTGCACCGAAATATCCGGTGCGCTATATAGAGATTCGCGGTGAACAACCTTTTTTTGCTCCGGAAGTACTCCAGGAGCAGGACATTCATTTTTTCCGGAGCGTCATTTCCCGGGCACGGGTGCGGGTTACCCTCCATGCCACGTTTTACGACATCAATCTTGCCACCATTAATGATGATCTGCGAGAAGCGATGTTGCGGAACTATCGGCGCTATCTGGCTCTGGGACAGGCGGTGGGTGCCGAAAATATGGTGGTGCATGCAGGAATGTTGCACAAGGATGCGGCACCCATTGCCTCTCTGCGAGAGCGAGCGCGAAAGAGTCTTATTGCCAGCCTGCGCACTCTGGGGGAGGAAGCGGCCCGCCGCGGTATGCGCATTGCTCTGGAAAACTCGCCGCCCAACCGCAACTGGCTACTGGTGGCTAACTGGCAGCAACATATGGAAATTTTACAGGAGGTGAATCATCCCGCTGTGGGTGCAGTACTGGATATGGCCCATGCGCATTTGCATGGATTGAATCTGGAAGAATACCTCCAGCATATCACCCCTTATTTGTTGGAAGTGCACGCGCATAATAATCACGGTCAGGAGGATGAACATGCCGGGATGACCCGGGGGAATATTGATTATGCCACCCTTTTCCGGCGCCATCCCCTAAAGGTACCGGTCATCATGGAAATCCGCAATTTCACCGAAGCCATGGAAAGTCTGGAATGGATTAAGGAATTTGAGGAAGCGTAAAGAAATCCCAAATTACAAATTCCAAATAACAAAAAAACCGCCACGACCGCAACGGGCGCAGCGATCACATTGAAATTCCAAATCAAAAACCCTAAAATAACAAGCGTTAAATTAAAAAATACAAATGATTTGTCAGGCTCTTTTCTGACTGAATTAAACCTTTTTTTATTCGTGTCCATTCGTGTGATTCGTGGGCAAAGATTAATTCTCTTAATTCGTGGGCAAATAAACTCGTGGTTAAATGTCTATTTGTGTGTTTCGTGGTTAAATCTTTCTTTTCCATTGCTGAAGGCTATGGGCTAAATTCTGTCGGCCACTCCGTGGCATCGTATCCTACCAGCCGGCAATTTTGTGAGATGTAACTCGGATTTTCTGCCTAATGGTATCCTTTTTTTCTTTTTTCTTTTTTCTTATTCCTTTTATCTTCAACGGAGGACAAAAAAATTCCAAATGACAAAAAGTTAAAAACCGTAAAGTACGCAGAGGAAGCGCCAAGGACGCAAAGGGTTTCCAATTTTAAACCCAAACAACAAAAAAACCGCAGCGGACGCAGCGAGCGCTCCAAAGGATTCTGCGAAAGCGAAGACTCAAATTCCAAATCCCAAAATAACAAATCCCAAATCACAAACTCCAAAATACCAAATTAAAAATTCCATTGAACAAATATTTTCATTCGTGTCCATTCGTGTGATTCGTGGGCAAATATCTTTTTTTAATTCGGGGGCAAAAATTCGTTGGTGAATGCTTATTTGTGTGATTCGTGGTTAAATAATTCCTGACGCTTTGTAAGGGATTGCCACGTCGCTCACAGAGCCCTGTCCACAGGATCCTTCGGATGGGCGAGGACAATCGAGGCATCCCTGTCATTGCTCATCCGAAGCATCCTGTCCGCAGAACT
>JALWDQ010000497.1:0-11479 GCA_027039625.1 Calditrichia bacterium
TGTCACTGTGCCCTCAAAATATCCGGTAAGCAGGATTTTATAATCCCAATTGCAAGCAATACCATTTCCTTTTTCATTGTACTCCCCTCCCACCTGGAGAATATTCAAAAGGACACCCGAGGAGGAGGACTCGGTAATAAACATGTCTGATCCACCCGCACTGGTCAACGTAGAGTTGCCAAATTGGGCCACATCCTGAAAGTAGCCAGTGACCCATAAATGATTATTCGCCTGATTAAAGGTGATATCGGTAGCTTCATCGTCTAAGGGGCCACCGGCTCGTCGTGCCCAAAGGCAGTTTCCGTCTAAATCGTATTGCGCTACGAAAATGTCCGTACCACCGGCGCTCACCAGATTATAACCCCCAAAACCGGCCTGGTCCTGAAAATGACCACAGATATCTATTTTACCTGCACCGTCGCAAACCATGCTTAATCCGAGATCGTATCCCATTCCCCCTCCAGCCCTTTTAACCCAGATAAGTTGCCCGGAACTGGAATACCTGGCCAGAAATACATCATTATAAAAACCGGAAGCATGTATCGTATCGTTGCCAAAAAAAAGCGACATCCGAGAACCCCCCGGTCACATAAATATCACCTCCTGCACCGGGGCTGGTGATTCCATATCCGATATCACCAAAAACCCCGCCCCCCTGTTTTGCCCACGAAAATATCCCAATAACATGAGAAAGTTTCGCCACAAAAATGTCCGAAGCACCACGGCTAATCAGATTAATCCCTCCAAAATGGGCTGTATTCCGAAAATATCCGGTGATGTAAATCTCCCCATCTGGGCCAACCGTAACGCCGTACCCAAAATCGGTATAATTCCCCCCTGCGGATGTGACCCAATTCAGAATTCCATCACCTAAAAAAGAAAGTACCAATACATCGTAGTGGTAGGGTTCAGTGCTGTAAAAAGTATCGGTGCCTACCACAATAAACCCCTTGAATGCCCCGACAAGGTATATGTCATTGTCTGCATCTACGGCAATATCAAAAACAAAATCATCATTTGGTCCCCCAACACTTTCCACCCAGATTAAATTTCCATACCTGTCGTACCGGGCTACAAAAATGTCTGTACCTCCTCTGCTGGTTAAGGTGGAATCTCCAAAATAAGCGGTGCCACTAAATGTGCCTGTTACCATACTTCCGGTCCAGACGTCCCAGGGAGCAATGCTTGTTCCCAAATCATCCCCCGTTCCACCCGCCTGCCTGGTCCAATCCCATCCATATGGCTGCGCAAAGACGGAAAATAAAAATCCCCACAAAAGAACAACGAACAAAAGAACATACTTACCGCCACTCATGGTTATGTCCTCCTGCGTTTTTACATTATGACCCCACTTTTTAACCGAAATAAATTTCCGGCTAAAAAGGCTGTTTTGTTTATTTCGGTTAAAGGCTTAATTGAGGATAAGAGGAAGAAGCAGGTGGAGGGATGTTTTGACTAAAGGTAAAGGTAATTTTTAATCGTGTGTTCGGACATTTAGAACGTATGAAATCAGGATGTTTGCTCCGATTTTAGCAGTCATTTGAAACAAGCCCATAACCTGTAAAAAATGATTCTTTTGTAACAAGAAAATGACGCCATAAATCGAAAAAACAGATAATACAAAAAATTAAAAACGGTTATTTATTCGTATTTTTCCTAAGACCATCCTGAATGAACTGCTCAGGGGAGTGCCAGCATATCAGATAGAACGAATCCTGAAATTGCTTTTGATTCTGTAAAAAGTTAAGAAATTTTTAAGAGAATTTCAAATTTTAAATGGAACGAAAAATTTTGTTTTGAACACCAATATTTTCATCAGCATAGCAGCAATAAATTAATAAGATTAATGATTGGTCAAGTGCCTCCCGTATTACACTGGAAGAAGCTTTGGAATTTAATCGGTAGGATGTAAGCATTAGCTCTTCAAACCGGGTACTTTTTTAAAAAAGGAATTACCTCCCACCAGATTTTGTTTATTTTCCGCGATAGGTTTTAATCGCTTGCCAGTTTCCGGCTTCCGCTTCGGGGAGGAGTCCCCGGATGGGAACCCTTTTCTTCATGAGCTTTTCCAGGCGGAAACCAATTCCCGGAATACCCAAACTGATGACTCCCAGCAGATAAACCCCATCGTGCACCATCTTAAGGTACTGCCCCGTTTCCCGATTTAGATATGTCGTAGTTTGCTGTCCGGCATTTTCCGCTTCTTTTTGCCCCAGAGTGGTTAAATCAATCCCGGCTACTTTCAGAATATGGATGGGAAGGGTGCCAGAGTACGCTTTTTCTTCTCCCAGAGCATTATGAGCCGCCAGGGCTCCCTGCTCCACAGCGGCTGGCCAGATGCCATACACCATCCCCCGAAATTCCGCCACATCTCCCGCAGCAAATATGTGCGGATGGCTGGAGCGTAAAAATTCATCCACTACAATCCCTCTGTTTACGGTTAACCCGGCTTCCCGGGCTAATTCCATGCGAGAACGAATTCCGGTGGAAAACAGAACGAGATCGGCGGGAATTTGCTCTCCGCCATGGGTGCGCACTCCCTGTGCCACTCCGTTTCCCACCACCGCTTCCACCGAAGTATTCACCCGAAAACGAATATTTTGCTGCTCCAGGAGGTGCTGCAACAGGGCTCCACCCTGCTCATCCAGCTGGCGGGACATGATGTAGGGATTTCTCTCCAGCACGGTAACCTCCAGCCCCAACTGCCGCAAACTGAAAGCAGCTTCAATCCCCAGAATACCTCCGCCGATAACCACTGCAGCCTGGCTGCGCGCGGCATGCTCCCGAATGCGCCGGGCATCCTGCAGGTTGCGCAGGGTAAACACCCCGCTTTTCTCGATTCCCTTTACCGGTGGTAAAAAAGCCTGAGCACCGGTGGCAATAATGAGACGCTGGTAAGTGTGTTCTGCCCCCGAGGCATCCCGCACCCGGTGCTGTTCCGGAAAGAGCTGAATAATGGGGTCGTTCAAATGCACCCGGATGTTTTGCTCCTGGTACCACTCCTCCGGATAAACGAACAGGCGTTCTTCCGGGTAGCCGCCCCCTATGTATTGGGAGAGGTGGATGCGGGAGTAAAAGTGGAACGGTTCTGCGGTAAAAACATCTATCTGAAGCTCGGGATTGAGATCACGCAGGGTGCGGGCAGCCTCCATCCCTGCCGCGCCATTCCCCATAATAATAACCTGCTGCACATCCGAAGGGGCAACGGACTCTTCTTCCTCCTCAATCAACTCAAACTCTTCCGGACCAACCCCGCATATGGGACATTCTTCCGGTGGCTCCTCTCCTTCGTGGATGTATCCGCAAACAATGCAACGCCATTTTTTCATGGGTACACCTTCGTGTTTACAAAAAATTTATTCCACAAATTAAGCTAATAAACCAATTCCCTGTCATTCTGAGCTCTGCTTTAGCAGGGCGAAGAATCTTGTTTTACCCTGCTTCAGCAGGGTGAAGAATCTCCCGCTTCAGCGGGCGAAGAATCTCTTGCTCCCGCAGGATGGAGAATCTCCTGCGTACGTGTGACAAAATTTTTCCTTATTGCAGCACCTGATTCCGGGTACTTACAGTGACCGCTGTACCTGTGCTTTGAGGGCCGCCTCGATGCGCGCCCGAACCTCCTCCAGATGGGCAGTGGTGTACACATCCGGCTGGTGCTTCTGGAAGTAAGCGTCAATTTTGTCCCGCAGGATTTTCATATCCAGCCGTGCCAGTGTCACGGCGTCGTGCGGAACCATCGCCGGTGTTTTAAGCAGAATTCGATTCAACAGGTACAGGTGCATGCGCTGGAGCTCTCGCCGGTAACTGTTAATATTTTCCCCCGAATCCAGTTCCGACCAGATGGTGTTGCGCAGGGTGGTGAACATCTCGGCCATGGTGAATTTGTCCGCTCCACTGGGGAAGCGCACCTCATTGTCCTGCAAACGCTGAAGCACTAGAGGATCGTACAAGCGGAAAAGAGCATTAGCCTGAATCACCTGCACCACTCCGTGGATGGGGAAATCGATGCGCAGTGTTCGCCAGAGGGTCCCTTCGAAGTCCGGTAAGCGCTCCGGTGCCAGTTTGTTCAGCAGTTCCGGGGAAAACCGGAACGCATCCGGGGCAAAGAGGTTCTGTACCAGATACTGCAAGGCACGCCGCTGCTCCTTTGCCGGAACCACCTCGAAAGGCGGACGACCGTGAGGATCGCCCACATGATCGCGATGCTGGTAAATTCCTCCCACAAAACGGGGAATGGTGATGGCGCCCAGGGAGATTTCTCCCAACCCCTGAAGAAAGACCTTGCGGAATTTCTGGTAGCGCTCGCCTTTTTTCTCGAATTTCTCGGGAATCTCTTTCCACAATTCATGGGCTAATTGGGCACGGTGTTCAAAATAGCCAATGGGATTGTCCCCCAGATCGAATAAATTACAGAGGGGGTCGATGCCCCGGGTGGAATAACCAAAAGCGTCCTCATCCGTGCCATACTGAAGATGAGGATCGGCAACCCGGGAGGCAATCTCTTCCAGCATTTCCTTTTCGCTTATGGGAGAATCCGGATCCAGCGGTTTGTAGGCATATTCGATTGCCCAATAATCGTAAGCCCCCAGCGTGGTCTGGAAGTATGCGCCGCGTTTTCCCTTTCGTTCCCACAGGTTAATGGGATTGTAATCCATCACCGAGGCAGAGATGCCGTTTTTGCGGGTGTATTCGGGATCGCTCAATTTCTCCAGTGGAACGGTGGAACTGGATTTGAAATTGTGTCGCAGTCCCAGCGTGTGCCCCACTTCGTGCACCACCAGCTCTACAATGCCATCGTGCACGAACTTTTGCAGGTCGTCGGGATTCACCAGCCCGCGTGCCATTAAATAGCTCCAGCCAAACGCCATCTGATGCATCAAACCGGTGGAATAAGTGCACTGGTAGGGCAGGAGTTCCGGTGGCAGATCGTCGGGCAGGTTGCTATCCCACCAGAGCCGATCGGGACGATTGTTCATCCAGGAGAGGGGCGTGATGAACTCGCTAAATTCCCGGGCGTAAAAGCGCACAAAATCGGCACTCACGCGTATATCGGCATCGTAAATCTGTCCGGTAAAAGGATTGGCGCGGGAAGGTCCCACGGCGTACCCCATCCCGGGCTGCACAATCCAGCGGATGGTATTGTAGCGCACGTCCGCCGGATCCCAATCGGCATCATCAGGCATCTGTTTCACGATAATGGCATCTTTGAACCCGATGCGCTCGAACGCTTTATTCCACAGCAGCACCCCTTCGCGCACGGCATCCCGGTATTCCACCGGAATGGTGTTTTCCAGCCAGAAAACGATGGGTTTCTTGGGCGGCGAAAGTTTAAAGCGTGGCTCGGATTTTTCCAGTTGCCAGCGATTAATGTAGTGCCGGTAGGGGGTATCTTTCACCAGCGAGGTGTAGTCCTGAAAAAAGGTGAGGAAATGTCCCAACCGGTCGTCAGCGATGCGCGGTTTGTACCCGGTCTCGGGCAGGGTGGATAGGCTGTAGTGGTAGCGATGGAACATACTGCGCGAATCCGATAAGGTGAAAAAAGGACGGGGTTTGCTGGATTTAAAATGCAGCGTGACCTCGATTTCGGTGTTCTCGGGAAAAGATTTTAGCTCGGAGAAGAAGCTGTTTTTCCGGTCGAAGCTGTAGGACATTTTTACCAGGCCGGTGATGTAACCCACGTAGTTGTAATCTTTCAGGAAAATCTCGGCGGCATCAATTAAAATGGCGCCGCTTTGCGAATCCGGTTGACTGGCAACTTTGGCACTTCCCCAGATGGAATTGGAAATATCCTCTTCCAGCGCTTTCCGAATCGCCGATTCTGCACTGGCACGGAAAGCTACATTTTTGCGCACAAACTGCACCTGTTTCCCCACCCGGCGAATGAAAAAAGGAAATTGCCCCAGCATCGCGCCGCTATCGAACAAATAGGCATCGCCGGACTGGCGGGTAATGTTGCACAGATACACGGGGCCTAATTGCGCTGGTTTAATCGCCAGATATACTTTACCTTCCTCCTTGCTTCGGTAGATGGTAAACAACCCTTCAATTTTATCGTAACCATCAATTACATCCTGAAATTTTGGTTCTTTGGGTTTCTTCTTGTTTTTCTTCGGAGAGGTGGATTTTTTGGAGGGAACCGATTTCTTAGTAGTGCTGGTGGTATCCGTTTTTGTCCCGGAAGGAAGTGCTGTGCTTATCATTGAGAAAATGAAAAAGAGTACAATAATGTATATTTTGAATGGATTCATTGATACCTCCATGGTTAATGATTTAACCGGTTGTGAAATTAAAAAAATCAAATGTTTTCAATTAAATATGCATCAAATACAGATCCCTGTTATTCTGAACCCTGCTTCAGCAAGGCGAAGAATCTCATTTTTCCGCGTTCAAGCAGGGCGAAGAATATCCCCCGCAAACCGGGCGAAGTATCTCTTTTGAGACGTATTGGCTAACGCGCAATATTTACACCGCATTTTGTTCATTCGCAGTACACCTTATTTCCCGGTGGATACTGTGCAAAAGTTTTTAACGTTAGGGATTTATTTTAAAATTCAATGTTTACCAGGCTGGAGGAACATCATTCCAGATGTCCCGGAATCCGGAGGCAAAAAGTAAAGAGAAATGAGATGGAAGAATTTCTCGCATAAATCTTAGCCAACAAGCCTCCAGCTCAGGTAATTGGGTAAAACCTTTTTAAAACGTATTAAAAATTTCTTGTGCAATATATTGAGGTTTTCAGGTGGATACAAGTGATAAGCCCGAGCAAATTAGCTGAAGTAGGTAAGCCATTTGCATTTTTCTTAAAAAATCATAAATTAGAAATGGCGAACGGAGGGGGATTTAACGATTGAGGCGGAAACAATCAGGAGGTCCTATGGGTTTGGAACTACAAAAACACACGCTTTCCTGCTTTTTTATGCGCATTGTAGAAAAATATTCGGAAAATTCCGCGGTGGCGTTCGTAGGGGAGGACCCGATTACCTATCAGGAATTGGGATATCGCGTGCTGGCTTTGCGGGATTTCCTTAAGGAACGTGGAGTGCGCAAGGGGGATAAAGTGATTCTCCTGGGAGAGAACTCCATTAACTGGGTAGTGGCTTATTTTGGAATTACCACCATAGGAGCAGTGGTGGTACCCGTGTTGTCGGAATTTCCGGAAGCGGACATCAACCACATTGTTTTGCATTCCGGTGCGGTGGCTGCTTTTGTGGATAAAAAAATCTTCACCAACCTGGATTTAAAATCGCTGGAAGAAATTCAGGAGGTATTTTCGCTGGATGAGTTTAAGGCGTTGAAGAAACACGTGCCGCGGAAGGACACCTTCTGGAATAAATTGCAGGCGATTCCCGGTAAGATTGAGAAGGCTCTCAAGGGCAGCAAAAAAGGTTTGCTGGAACAGGCGCGCGACGAGGTAGATGAGGACGATATGGCCGAAATTTTGTACACATCCGGAACCACCGGCCGCTCCAAGGGCGTGATGCTAACGCACCGCAATATTACCACCAATGCCATTACCGGCCCCGATGTAATTGGTGGTGTGGACGAAACAGCGGTGGTGCTGAATCTGCTTCCGCTGGCACATGCGTATGGTAGTACCACCACCATGCTGGGAGCTTTCTCCCGGGGAGCGGTACTGTACCTGCTCAAGAAAAAACCTTCCCCGAAAATTTTGATGCAGGCCGTGGCAACCGTGCGTCCCACATTGATTGCCGGTGTGCCGCTGGTTTTCGAGAAAATTTATCATAAAAAAGTGCTTCCGGAGATTAAAAAACGGCGCATTTTGCGGCTCGTTGCCAGCTTTGGTGCCGGACGGCGATTTTTGTATCGCAAAGTGGGCGAGAAGTTGAAGGAATCCTTTGGAGGACGGCTGTACAGCTTTATGATTGGCGGAGCCAGCCTGAACCGGGAAGTGGAGATTTTTTTGCGAGAGGGAAACGTACCTTTTTCTGTGGGATACGGATTAAGTGAGTGTTCTCCGTTGGTGGCAGGAGCTTACTATCGGGACTGCCGTTTGGGATCGGTGGGACGAGCCATTCCCGGGGTGGAAATTCGCATTGCAAAAGAGGATCCCGCTGATGAGGTGGGAGAAATCCAGGTGAGGGGCCCCAATGTGATGAAAGGCTATTATAAAAATCCCGAGGACACCAAACAGGTGTTTACCAGAGACGGCTGGTTACGAACGGGAGACCTGGGCTATCTGGATGATGAGGGATTTTTATTTATCAAGGGGCGAAGTAAAAATGTGTATGTGGGGCCTTCCGGGGAGAATATCTATCCGGAAAATATTGAAGACAAACTGCGGGAATGCGAATATGTGGAAGAAGCGCTGGTGTATGTGGATGAGGGGAAGATTGTTGCCCGGGTGTATCTGGATTACGAGTACATCCAGGGGCAGCTTAACGCTCCCCAGCATGTAATTCAGTCCCGGGAAATTGATCGTATTCTGGAGAAGATTCGTCAGGAGACCAACCAGAAGCTCCCCAAATTCTCCCAGATACAGAAGGTAATTGAACAGACCGAGCCCTTTGTCAAAACCCCCACCAATAAAATTAAACGTCCCCTGTACGTTCCCAATTACGGGAAGCGTTCGGCGGTAAAGTGAGGGACCAACGGAACAGAGGACTCCGAGTTCAGGGGGTTAGGGAAAATGGGATGCGTAACACGATATCCGGGAATTCCGGCGGTGCAAAATAAGAATTTTTTGGTAGTTGATTGTATTGTTGTACATTTTTCCCTAATGTGAAACGAAGAATAGCTCTGGAGAAAAATTTGAAAAAAGATATGAATGAGTTCCAAAAGGAAAATTGGGAGACATGGGATTGTTTGAGTGAGATGGTTGCTCGTTAAAACTGGCTCTTTAGTGAAGGGATTATAAGAGTAAATTGTGTTTTGGGTGAGGGACGGGGAAAATTCGGTGAAATTGTTGGAAACATTTTTTAACGCATTTTGATATTTAGATTTGGATTGTAATAATGTTAGTTTAAAATAAAATTAAAAGAGGTTTACTGTGACCAAGATTGAGCAGGTCATTTCTTCAATAGAATTCCTATCTGAGCAAAAATTTGGAAGATTAAGAGATTGGGAAAAATAGGACGGGCAAATAGAGAGGGATTCGAATGCCGGGAAATTAGATTAATTGAGGAAACTTTCACTGAAAAAGAAAAAGGCAAATTAAAAGAGATATAAATGCATCGGACAACAGATCGATTTTGGAAGTGTTTTGATGATTTGTCTAATAATATTCAAAAAAACATTTGATGAGATTAAAGCTGAAGTAGAATTAAAAAATAAGAAAACAAAGAGACGGTGCACCTAACCTCATTTCCACTGAATTCTCTGGAGGTAAGGAGTTTGGTTAGTGGGCTTGAAGTAGGAAAAATGAGTAAAAATATTTAGAGGTAATTTATAGACTAATTTATACTTGTAGGAGTGATACCATGAATCAAATAGAAGCATATGAGGTAAAAGCTGATATATCTAAATTGCTTGATAAAGTCTCTAAAGGTGAAAAAATCATTATAACCAGGCATGGTGTTCCTGTTGCCATATTATCTCCGTATAGCGATGAAAATAAATATGCATCTTCTAAAACCATCGAGCGGATAAAGCAATTTAGAAAAGATAAGAAATTGCAAGGACTCAATTTAAAAACTTTGATCGAAACCGGGAGAGATTAATGCAGCATGCAATTGTAATTGATAATTCTGTTGTAATGTCCTGGTGCTTTGCTGATGAGGCAAACCAATATGCTGATAATGTTTTGGAGTCATTAAAGTACGTACGTGCGCATGTTCCGTGCCTTTGGCCTTTAGAAGTAAGAAATGTATTAGTAGTTGCTGAGAAAAGAGGAAGATTAAAATTTATGGAGAGCATTCAGTTTTTGGAGCTGCTTTCTGAATTACCTATTGATATTGAGGAACAATTTTCTGAAAAAATAATGAGGAGTATTTTTATGTTAGCACGTGAAACTCAATTATCCACATATGATGCCTCGTATTTAGAGTTGGTTATAAGAAAAAATTTACCTTTAGCAACGTTAGACAAAGCTTTATTGCGGGCAGCTAAAAAATTCAATATTGAAATTTACAAAAAAGCATAACAAAGCGGTGCACTCAATCACTTTTCAATAAGCTTTCAGTGTGTGTATTATCGGACGATAACCTTAATATTAAATATTGAAATAATGGAATATGAGTAATACTCTGAAAGAAATAAAAAGATTGGTTAAAGAAGGAAATTGGAGAAGTGGCGATTTGAAATAATTACCTATTGATGGACAAAACGCCGGATTTTAATATATGATTATTTTATCTTTTGGATTGGTGAAAGGACAAGTCAATGGAAGAAATAACATTTAAAGTGAAGTTGCCGCCCGATTTACTGCGGTTCGGATACGACAAGGAGCGTATACAAGACAATGTAAAAGAGTGGGTGGTATTGTCTTTATTTACAGACCATGTGATTTCATCAGGGAAAGCGGCGAAATTGCTTGGCATTTCGCGCGTGGAATTTCTGAAGTTACTTCGGAAGCGGGGTATTGCTTACGTTGATTACTCACCACAGGAATTGGAAGATGAGTTTGCGGCAGTGGAGAGAATGAAACTGGATGAGTGAGTGAGCATGATTGTTGTATCCAATACGACGCCGCTGATAGGACTGGCATCCATAGGTCAGTTTAAATTATTGAGAAAGCTGTTTGGTGAAATTTATATTCCCCAGGCTGTGTACAATGAAGCGGTGGTTTTTGGACGAGAGCAAGGTGAAGCCAAGCGGGAAGTATCAGGGGCAAAATGGGTGAAGGTTAAGGAAGTAAAAGACCATTTGGCGGTAGAGGTTCTTCTCGATGAACTTGATTTGGGAGAAGCCGAGACAATTGTATTGGCGCGAGAAATCAATGCGGATTGGGTACTAATGGACGAGAAGAAAGGGCGGCGAAAGTTGGACCAGCTTGGATTGCAAAAAATTGGTACAGTAGGAATATTGGTGAAAGCGAAAGAAATGGGCTATATTAAGACGCTTCGACCCGAATTGAACCGGCTGCGGGAGAATGGGTTTAGCATCAGTCAACGAGTAATAGATGCAGTTTTAGAACGGGCAAATGAGAAGTGAATCTTAAAGCCCATGCTGCCCAATACCGGCTACACCCGGGTGCATTTTCGTAGGGTTTAAACCATGGTAGGTAAACTTAATCTTTTTTCAGAAAATAGACGATGGATAAACGGTGCGGATTTTATCATTATGGCTATAGTTAAAGTTGTACGAATTGCCAGAAACTGCGAAAGGGTGATGCTTACATTATGCTTAAAAAATATTTTGAGGCATTATGAAGATATATTTAGATGTTTGCTGTCTAAATCGTCCATTTGACGATTAAACACAAGATAGAATTAGATTGTAAACAGAGGCAATTTATATCATTTTGAAGTTTATAGAAAGATGACGATTTATTTTATTAAATAGTGATATAATTTTACATGAG
>JALWDQ010000498.1:0-11479 GCA_027039625.1 Calditrichia bacterium
ACTACCACCAGGGCATTGATGGTATTCAGAATGGTTTCGATGAAATCTCGTTCCTTTTTGAGGGCTTTTTCCATTTCCTGTAAATCGGAAAGCTCCCGAGCGCGCTCAGTTCCTTCCCTTTTGTTTTTAGAAATTTCCTTTGCTTCTGGATTGGTTTTCACGGTACCAACCTCAATAAATGGTTTAAATATTGACTAATATCAGAGTCAACATCTCACAGTCATGCGATTCCAATGAAAAAGACCACATTTTCTTGTTTAGGGAAAAAATACTGAACCGGAAAGGGCGAAAAACGGACAGGGATTCCCGCAAAGATTTTCGATTTTCTGAGAAAGGGAAGGCTGCAACACGCATCGCCTGTAAATCGCTTTAGCAATATGGCACCACCATTTCTGGTCGGTGCAATACGGCCAATCCACCCCGTTTTGTAATTCCCTGGTTAATTCCAAAATTTCGACTCCCTTCGAAACGCCCCTGCATACCCTGAAAAAAAGATGCTAAAAATATACTCTCGTCCCTGTTCTTGAAATATCGACAAATTTAACGGAATCTTTATTGCTCCCGGGAGAATTCCCCGCTCTACGATTTTTACCTAAATTTGTTGAGGTATTCTTTAAAACTAACTATATTTAAAAAATTTAGGTAATTAGAGCATGTTTATTTTAGCCCGATACATCATTCGCGAACATGTTGGCCCCTTTCTCTTTTCGCTGGCGGTTATCATGTTCGTGTTTGTTACAAAATTTATTGTGCAATACATTGGTAAAATTTTCGGGAAGGGGCTTTCGCTCGGCACTATTCTGGAGTTTGTGTATTTGAATCTGGCCTGGATGCTGGCTCTGGCGGTGCCCATGGCCGTGCTGGTTGCTACGCTGATGGCGTTCGGGCGATTGAGTGCCGACAACGAAATTACCATTCTTAAAACTTCGGGCATCAGCCTCTACTATGTGATTCGTCCCGTGCTGTTGCTGGCCATTGTACTCACCATTCTCATGTTTTTATTTAACGACCGGGTTTTACCGGAATACAACCACCGTGCCCGGCTGCTCTTTTACAGCATTTCCCGCAAAAAGCCTACCTTGCAACTGGAAGAAGGGATTTACATCCCCATGGGGAAATTCAGCATTCTGGTAGAAGATATAGAAAAGAGCCTTGGTGAGGAAGTATTGAGGAAAAGCGACATCATGGGCCCGGATTTTGATGAAGGTGCCGCCGACCGGTTGCACAATATCACCATCTTCGACCGCAGCGAAGCCTCGGTTCAGCGCACCATCATTGCCGAGCAGGGACGGCTTGTTTTCGATAAGAAAAAAGAACGGCTGGTGTTCACTCTGTTTAACGGGGAAATTCACGAAATCAGCACCAAAGACTTCAGTGAATACCGGCGTTTGCATTTTTCGCGCACGGTTTTTTACATTCCGGCACCGGAGCTGGTATTTAAGCGGGCGCAGGACAACTGGCGGGGCGACCGGGAAATGAGCATCGCCATGATGAATGCCGAAGTGGAAAAATTTCGCAAATCCATTGCCCGGGAGGACAGTACCATACGCCGGGCTCTGCGCAACTATTTCATTTCGCCAGATAGTTTACAACATCTGCTGAGCAAAGCAATGCCGGTTGCCCAATTAGATACCCTGAGCCGCACTCAAAAACAAATTGCCCGCTCCAAAGCACTGCGTAAAATCCAGATTACCCTGCAAAAAATCAAAACTGCCCGGAAAAATATCAAATATCATAAACAACAAATAAACAAATTTGATGTAGAAATTTACAAGAAGCTTTCCATCCCCTTTGCCTGCATCGTATTTGTGCTCATCGGGGCACCACTGGGCATCCGGGCACGCAAGGGGAGCCTGGGTATCGGAATCACCTTTAGCATCGGCTTCTTTCTGCTTTACTGGGTTTTTCTGATTGGCGGGGAAGAATTAGCCGACCGCCAGCTCATTTCCCCCTTCCTGGCCATGTGGCTGGCGAACATTATCGTAGGTGCTTTTGGAATTTACATGACCTACCGGGTGGTGAAAGAAACCACTTTCATTCAATGGGAGCGCCTGCCTAAATTCCTGCAAGCATTTTTTAAAGGAGAAGAAGATACTGCATGATCACCATACTGGATCGCTACATCACCAAAAAATTTCTGACCATTCTTTTCTTCAACATTCTGGCGTTTATTATCATCTTTCTGGTGATTGATTTAATTGAACATCTGGACAAATTCCTTTCTTACAAAGCAACCTTTCATCAGGTGGCTAAATATTATTTCTACTACATTCCCTTCATTATCATCCTCACGCTGCCCATTTCCATGCTTCTAAGCAGCTTATTTTCGCTGGGCACGATGGCTCAGTACAACGAAATTGTTGCGATCCAGACTTCCGGAGTCAGTTTGTACCGCATTCTTCTGCCCATTTTGTTGCTGGCGTTCCTCATTAGCATTATTTCCGGAATAGCCGGAGAGACCATCGTCCCCCAGACGAATCGCCTGCGTCTGGATGTGTACCGGTACGAAATCAAAAAAGAAACCCGAAAAATTCGTACCGCGCGCAGCCAGCTGGCAATTCAGGACACCGGTCATCGGCAATTGTACATTCAGTTCTACGAAGTTGCCAAAAAACGCGCCCACAATGTGAACATCCTGTGGATTAAAGGGGATAAAATTGTCCGGCGCCTGGATTGCCGGTACATGATCTGGGATGATCGCAAGGAAATGTGGATGTTACGGGATGTTACAGAACGAATTTTTCAGGATTCCCAGGAAAAGATTACCCATTACGATTCGCTGGCGTATGCCGATTCCCGCATCACTGTGGAAGATTTACTGGATCTGGAAATTCAGCCGGAAGAGATGAATTACGCAGAGTTAAATCGTTTCGTCGATAAAATGCTGGCACTGGGTGCCGATGCCCGGCGCTGGCTGGTGGATTTGTACATGAAGATTTCTTATCCGCTGGCTAATTTTATCATTGTCCTGTTGGGGCTCCCCTGGCGGCACGCAAACGCCGCAGCGGCCCCGCACTGGGATTTGCTCTGGCGCTCCTGATCAGCTTCATTTATTTCTTATTCCTGCGCACAGGTCAGGTGCTGGGGCATAAAGGGGAATTACCCCCCTGGCTGGCGGCCTGGATTGGTAACATCGTCTTCGGAGCAGGAGGAATCATCACCATGCTCCGCGTTCGGAAATAACAGTTTTAGGAACAAAATTACTAATCTTCGAGAAAACAATAGAAGATTGGGATTGAGAATTCACACCCATTATCACCTCAGATGGAAAAGTAAATTGCAGTGAATTAAGCAGTTGGTGGTATGGTAGCCATCAGAGAAGAAATAGTAAGAAAGAATTTTCCTCTTCCTTTTCCCCATCTATTTAAAAATCAGGAATATTTTCTTTTTTCCACGATGATGTGCTGTTGAGGAGAGAACATACTTCCGGGAATTATCCCCTTTTCAGATTAAATCGTTTTTTAACTACACCTCCCCGGCGCTAAAAACACCAGGGAGGGTTGTTTCCATGGATTCGGAGGGCTCTTGTTGGCATTATCGAATGATGGCCAATTTACCGGTTTTTAATTTCTTACCTTTCTCATCTTTAATTAGATAAATGTACAAACCACTGGCTAACTGCTGATTTTGCTGATTCACAGGTTTCCATTGCCAGCGCCGCACCTGAATGTTGTCCAGCAAA
This sequence comes from Calditrichia bacterium, assembly GCA_027039625.1. GTDB lineage: Bacteria > Calditrichota > Calditrichia > RBG-13-44-9 > RBG-13-44-9 > JALXCH01. Next base: position 3,683 of record JALWDQ010000498.1, read on the forward strand.
ATTTCGTTTACTTTTTCCCCGACGAGGGAATAAATGGTAATTTTTTGAGTTCCCGGTGGTAGATTGGAGAAATACACATATTCGTGTCCCTGTTTCAAGCGGAAGGGATTGGGAAAGACCACAATTTCTTTCTCGCTTTTGGAATCCTCCCCCCGGTTCTGATACTGAAAAACCGAATCGGATGCTGTGACTTGATATCCGGAGGTATCCGTCAGGGTTAGGGTGTACGAATAAGTCGTATCCGGAGCAAGTTGCTCCAGATAAAAATCGTGCTTTTTAGTAAAATTGGGGGAACGATAGGTAAAAAGCATTGTGGGATTGTTCCAGTAAGTCAGTTCCACCTTGCTGGGGATGTCGGTTTGAATCTGGACATTAATGCGCCCACCGGGCAGCGGGTTGAATTTTATGCTTGAGAGATCTACCCGCGCTGCTACTCGCACCTGAATGTTAGCCTGAGCGGAAAGTCCCCCGGGATCCTGCACCTGAATATGCACCTGCGACTCACCCCACCAATCTGCTTCGGGACGAATGTGCAGGACGGTTTGCTGGGCTTCGAACTGGGTTTGTAAATGTTCACCCGGCTGAATATCCCACACCAGTTCATTCAGGGTATTGGTGGAATCCACGACATAATTCCCCAGCACCACGGCAATCAGGCTATCTTCTGCTAATTTAAGGGTTGCCGGAAGCGAGAGCACAGGAGGAGTATTGTTTTGACTGGGATTGTAATGAATGGTGACCACACTGGTATCCGAAGCTCCGTCGGGATCGGTTACAATAAATTTCCCATCTTCGCTGGTGGTATTATCCAGACTGATAATTTTAACAATTTTTTGTGTTTCATCCTCCCACTGAAATTGAAAATGGGTGTAACCCACAAATTGCCAGTTTAACTCCACCGGCTGGTTATCCGGATCGGTAGCGTAAAGTTTCAGGTCGAAGGTGTTGGAGCTAATCGCGCTGGTAAAAATGTTTTGAATGGTAATCTCCGGCGGGTCGTTTACCGGAAACACCGTCACCACCACTTCTTCCATGCGGGTGTTTTGGTCCGGATCCGTTGCCTGAAAAATCACTGTATCTTTTCCGAACCAGTTGGTAACGGTTGGAGTAAACGTGACTTTACGGGTACTGGCCTGATAATCGGCCTGAAGGTGATCCAGCCCCAGGAACTCCCAGCTCAAATCCGAGGGAGCATAAGGAGAGACGGTAACACAGGAATCCATCCACAATTCAAATTGACCATCCTCCGGGAAGGTAATGGGTGGAATGGTAACGGTAAAGACGAATTGCGTGTTACCTGTGACGGTTAAGGATATCGTCTTTTTGTCCCAGAATCCGTCGGGGTCTTCTACCCGAAGGGTAAATTCTGCCGGACCGGTGTAATTATTGGGTGAGGACGAAATTTCCAGATTGTTCCCGTTCACTGCGACCTGAAGATGAGAAGCGTTACTCACACTAATCTGCAAATCCGAAATATTATCGTCCGGGTCGAACACCGCATCCGTTAATGGGACAGTCACCGGTTGCCCGGATGAGATGCTGTTCAGGGTGAGTATGACCTGAGGAATTCCCACCGAAACAGGATCGGTAAAGGGAGAAATATTCCCCGCCGAGTCCATCGCCGCCAGCTTGTAGGAATAGAGTTCTCCGGGATGAATATTATCCCGATCTACCGCATGGGTCTGAGGATGAGGGATACTCTTGATGAGCTGGTAATTCCCTGAATTCCCCACAGCACGGTACAGCTTGTACTGAAACATGTCGCTTTCGGAATTTGCGTTCCAGTACACGTTCAAAGAATCGGTTTGTGAAAATAACACTGTTACACTAATTAACCAGAAAAAACTGACCAGTTTTAAAATCCCTTTCAAGGTTGTCCTCCAGAAATTTTTTCTTACCATAAAGTTGCAAACTCCTTGCCAGGATTCATCCTTCTTCCCCTGCATCCCGAACGTTCGGTAAAATCAGAGATATTTTCTTTTCACCTTGTGGGCAAACACTGCAAGGTGTTTTCCTGTTGGGAAAATATTTTACAACCTTACAGAAGTCTGTGCATCCAATAAAAGGGAAAACGTTAAAAAGGTTCTGGTGGAAAATGTGTTCTGGACTTTTTCGGGAGACTGAAGGAACTCAGTGAAGAGATTGATCAGAGCATGGGATTGAAAAAAAATTGATTGATATACCTGACAAAATTTTCTATTTTCGTTAAACAGCATAACTGCATTGTTCGGAATGAAAAAAAATAAAAAAGCAGCAGAAAAGAAGAAAGAAATTGTTGTTCGGGGCATACCTGCCTCGGCAGGAATAGCCGTGGGACCCGCTTTTATTTATTCCGAACCCAGTTATGCCCCCGAACTACGCATCATTTCCCGAAAACGCGTCGGCTCGGAAATCAAGCGTTTCCGGGAGGCCATTAAAGCCAGCCAGCGGTATCTGGATAAGATTAAGAACGAATCCCCGGAACAGCTAAGCCCGGATTATCAGGAAATTTTACAAACCCAGATTGATATTTTAAACGACGACATTTTTCTGAAGGAAGTGGAACAGCTCATCCAGGACGAGCTTTACGATGCTCCTTACGCCACTTACAAAGTGTTTCGCAAAAAAATGGGCTTTTTTCAGAATCTGGCCAGTGAATACTTCCGGGACCGTGCTCTGGACATCCAGAATCTAAAACGCCTTATCCTGCGGCATTTACTGGGGAAGAAATTAGATGTGATCCTGAAAGATAAATCAATCATTGTTACCGATAATTTAAGTCCTGCAGATACCATCCGGCTACACAAGCACGCCGTTCTGGGATTCTGCACCAACTTTGGCGGGAAGAATTCTCACACAGCCATCATTGCTCGTTCGCTGGGAGTACCTGCAGTGGTGGGGACGGAAATCATCACCACTCTGGTTTCTCCGGGCGACCGGCTGATTGTAGATGGAAGCCAGGGGCTGGTTATTGTGAATCCCACTCCGGAAACAGAGCAGGAATTTTTGCAAAAACAGAAGAAATTCATCCTTTTCGAAAAATCGTTGCTTAAGGAAGCATCCCTCCCGGCAGAAACGCGGGACGGCTTTCGGGTTAAGGTGTATGCCAACATCGAATTTATCGAGGAGTTGGAAGCCATTCGCAATTCCGGTGCCGAAGGGATCGGGCTGTACCGCACCGAAGGTTTGTTCATGGGAGGAAACGGCCTTCCGAACGAAGAGGAGCAACTTCGGAATTATCTGGAAATTGCTCGCGCTTTTAAAGACCACAGTGTGGTCATCCGCACCCTGGATGTGGGGGGAGATAAAATTATGCCTGATTTTGTTTCTATCCCCGAGCGGAATCCCTTTCTGGGATGGCGCGCTATTCGCTTCTGCCTGGATCATAAAGAGATCTTTTTCCCTCAACTGAAAGCCATCCTGCGCGCAAACCAGTACGGGAATTTGAAAATCCTTCTTCCCATGGTGAGTTCCATCGAAGAGATTGAACAATTCCAGGAAGTATTCCAGGAGGCACAGGAAGCCCTAAAAGCAGAGAATCAGGAGTTTAATCCGAACATCGAAATCGGGATCATGGTGGAAATCCCCTCGGCGGCTCTTTTAGCCGAACATTTTGCCGAGAAAGTGGATTTCTTCAGTATCGGTACCAATGATCTGATTCAATACACGCTGGCAGTGGACCGTGCCAACGAAAAAATCTCGCACCTGTACAATCACTTCCACCCGGCAGTGATCCAGCTTATTAAACACGTGATTGATGTGGGAAAATCCAGACAAATCCCGGTAAGCATGTGTGGCGAAATGGCGGGCGATCCGGTGGCTACCCCGCTGTTGCTGGGATTGGGATTGGATCGCTTTAGTGCGGTTCATTCCGTCATTCCCGAGATCAAACAGGTGATTCGCAATGTTTCCCTCAAAGAATGCCAGCTCCTGGCTCAGGAAGCACTCAAACTGGTGAAAGCAGAGGAAGTCCAGAACCTGTGCGAGGATTTCTATGCACAACGATTTTCCATGTCTGCCGAACTTTCGAAACCGGAATAGAAAGCGCCCTATGAGAATAAACCAGGTGAATCAGACCAAACCTTCCCGACCGTACCTAAACATGTATTACCAAACGTCTAACTTAAACCACACAGGGGAGAATTATGCAAATTCACGATCCGTCTCATTTTCTTAAATTCATTCAAGCTTTGCCGGAGCAGATTACCCACGCCCCGGCATTTTTAGTGAACCTTCCACTAAAAGAACTTCGCAAGGATTACCGTTCCATCGTCGTCCTGGGGATGGGTGGTTCAGCCATCGCGGGCGATCTGCTCGCCGGCTATTTACAGGATGAACTGAGCATACCGATTCTGGTCAATCGCAATTACAGCCTACCTGCTTACATTAATGAACATTCCCTGGTTATTGCCTGCAGTTATTCGGGAAATACGGAAGAGACCCTGAATGGCGTTCAGGAGGCGCAGAAACGGCATGCCACACTCGTTTTTGTCTCCTCCAACGGCGCCCTGCTGAAACTGGGTCAGGAAGAGGGTATTCCTTCCATACACATTCCCGAAGGCTATCCACCCCGCCAGGCGCTGGGTTACATGTTTTTTGTCTTGCTCCATCTATTCCAGCGTCTGGGACTTATTTCTGATAAGAGTAAAGAGATTGAAGAAACAGTCCACATCCTGGAAAATATGAATCATCGCTTTGCTCCCGGGGAATCCCACGGTCAGAATCTGCCCAACCATATTGCTCAGAAGCTGTTCAACCGGATTCCCCTCATCTATTCCGCCAGCGAAGAACTGTATGCCGTGGGCTACCGCTGGTGCACCCAGCTCAACGAAAACGCTAAAACGCTGGCATTTCACAATAATCTGCCCGAACTCAATCACAACGAAATTATGGGATGGGAAGCACCTCGAAAAATCTTGAGCAACCTGTGCGTGGTGTTTTTACGCAGCAATCGGGAAATGTCCCGCAATCTTACCCGTGTGAAAATTACCCGGGATATTCTACGCAAACACGAAGTTCCGGTGTTTGAAATTTTCAGTGAAGGCGAAAGCAAACTGGCGCGAATGTTCTCCCTTATTTTTATTGGTGATTGGGTGAGCTATTATCTGGCCAGCATGTACGGAAAAGATCCCCTGGTCATCGAAAATATCGATTTCCTGAAGGAACAGTTAAGCCAAACTCACTAATCAGGAGGAAAACGACTTCATGAAAGCGATTATTCCCGTAGCAGGATTTGGCACCCGGATGCGACCGCACACCCTGACGCATCCCAAAGTCCTTTTACCGGTTGCAGATAAACCCATGATCGCCCACATCGTGGAAAAACTCATTGAAGATGGGGTAGATGAGCTGGTTTTCGTGGTGGGTCATCTGGGAGATCAGGTACAGGATTTCATTCGCTCCACCTATCGGGTCACCTCCCACTTCATCCCTCAAACCGAGTTTCTGGGGCTGGGCCATGCCATTTACACCGCCAGCAATTTTTTGCAGGAAGAACCGCTTATCATCGTACTGGGCGATACGATTTACGATGTGGATTTAAAACCGGTGCTGGCAAGTCCTTACAGTACGCTGGGTGTTAAAAAAGTGGCAGATCCGCGGCGCTTTGGTGTGGCGGTGCTGGATTCCCAGGGTTTCATTACTCGCCTGGTAGAGAAACCGGCAGAGTTTATTTCGGATCTGGCGCTGGTGGGACTTTATTTTTTCCGCAACGGTGCCAGCCTGAAAGCGGCACTGGAGGAACTCATCCAGCGCAATATTCGTACGCGCAACGAATACCAGCTCACCGATGCTCTGCAACTAATGATTGAACACGGGGAAAAGCTCACCACCTTCCCGGTAGAAGGCTGGTACGATTGCGGAAAACCGGAAACCTTGCTGGAAACCAACGGTATTCTGCTGCGGCGGGATTTCGCCGGGGCAAGCTATTCCTTCCCCAATACCATCATTATTCCCCCGGTGTACATCCACCCGGATGTGCAAATCGAAAATTCAATTATCGGACCTCATGTAACGGTGTGGAAAGGGAGCCACATCCGCAACGCCCGGATTCACGATTCAATTTTAATGAAGCATTGCCGGGTTGATGGCGCCTATCTGCGTCATTCTATTCTGGGAGACCACGCCCGGGTAAAACGCCACCCGGAAGAATTAAATCTTGGCGACTATAGTGATTCTACCGATATCCGAAAAGAGTAATCTCGAAACAGAAAAAAGCTATTCTAAATAAATCGAAGAGACAAGCAGGTGTTCTAATAAAATGATTCAATGGTTTTCTTTAATCGTTTTTCCAACACAAAACGCATCCCGTCATTCTGAGTCTTGCTTCAGCAGGACGAAGAATCTCAGGCGTAAGCAGGAGGGGAAACCCCCATGGGAGAAAATTTTAACCAACGCAGAATACTGCGCAATAAGGGCTCCCGGAACGGGTCTGCCCTTGGGTCTCCATGAGTAACTGCGAGTGACTGCAAGTGCGCGCACGAGCAAAACGCTTTGCTAAAGTTTTAACCAGCGGGTGGATTTTTAGAAATTTTTCGGGGATCTCGATTCCGGACAAATGTAAATTCCGCTGGTTCAATAGAAGAACTACTTTGAGATAAAATTTAACCATTCCTGTTAAATTGAGGTATTATTTAGGGCTCATTTTTAAATTATTCGCATTCCCCGGGATTTTGGAAAATTAAAATTTGGGAATATAATTCATAGATAACCAAATAACTGGAGAGACCATGAGTACGTATTTGTTTTCTTCCGAATCGGTAACGGAAGGTCACCCGGATAAAATTGCCGATCAGATTTCCGATGCGGTTCTGGATGCCATCATCGAAAAAGATGCTTTTGCCCGGGTGGCCTGTGAAACCTTTGTGAGCAACGGGCTGGTGTTTGTGGGCGGAGAGATTAGCTGCGAATGTTACGTGGATATTCCCGGCGTGGTTCGGCAGATGGTCAAAGAGATTGGTTACACGCGCCCCGAATACGGATTCGAAGCGGAAACCTGCGCCGTGCTGACCAATATTAATCAGCAGTCGCCGGATATTGCCATTGGGGTGGATCGGGCGGGTGCAGGCGATCAGGGGATGATGTTTGGTTATGCCACCAACGAAACCCCCGAGTTGATGCCCATGCCCATTCTGCTGGCACATAAACTCACCATGCGCCTCAGCCAGGTGCGCCGGAAGAAAATTCTCCCCTTCCTGCGCCCGGATGGGAAATCCCAGGTTACGGTTCGGTACGTGGACAACAAACCGGTTCAGGTGGAAAAAGTGGTCATCTCTGCCAACCACGATCCGGATGTGAGCATGGAGCAATTAAAGGAAGCCATTATTGAAGAAGTCATCCATCACGTAATTCCAGAGGAATTGCGCAGTGCCCAGATGGAGTATTTCATCAATCCCACCGGCCGCTTTGTGATTGGCGGTCCCAAAGCAGATACCGGCCTTACGGGACGAAAAATTGTAGTAGATACTTACGGAGGGGCGTACTATCAGGGAGGCGGCTGTTTTAGCGGGAAGGATCCCACCAAAGTTGATCGTTCGGCTTCGTATTTTGCACGTTACGTGGCGAAAAATATTGTCAAAGCGGGAATGGCCGAACGGTGCGGGATTCAGGTGGCGTATGCCATTGGAGTTGCCGAGCCCGTCAGCCTGATGGTGGAAACCTTTGGTACCGGTAAATTACCGGATGAAGAAATTACCAAAATTGTGCAGAAAATTTTCGACTTTACTCCCGGTGGGATGATTAATCATCTGGATTTACTGCGTCCCATCTACCGTAAAACCGCTGCCTTTGGTCATTTTGGTCGGGAGGAAAAAGAATTTA
>JALWDQ010000499.1:0-3640 GCA_027039625.1 Calditrichia bacterium
ATCCACCACCACTTCGGGGCTGGTGCGGTTTTTCGAAGTCCTGCGGCAGTTTCTGGAGGGAAGTTTCTCCCACCAGCTCTACGGATTATCCCGCAAAGAATTGGCTACCCAGGAGGATAGTTTCTTCCTCATCCTCTTTGGCGATTTACTGGGACTTCCGGTTTCCGGCTATTTGCAGTTACGGCTCCTGCCGTACTTTTTACCGCTTTTCGAAGAGTGGCAGAAGCGCATGAGTCACGAGGATGATGCCTTCTGGAAAGAGATGGAAAAATTTGCGCGGGAATTCTGAGGGGCTGTGCACCGTGTTAATCCGGGCCAGCTCTGTGCTTTACTGGTTTTCTAAGAAATGTTGAATTGAATTGCAGGGTCAAGAATGCGCTATTTTGTGACAGGAAAAGGAGGAGTGGGGAAATCCACCGTTTCTTCGGCACTGGCGGTGTTTCTCTCTCAACGGGGAAAAACCCTCCTCATTTCGCTGGATCCCACCCAGAGCTTGAGCACCATCTTTCAGCAGCCGATTGGAGAACAGGAAGCGCCCATTCGCGAGAATCTGTACATCAAAGAGATTGATTCCCTGCGCTATGCGGAGCGCTTCAAAGAAAAACTGAAATCCCGTATTGCCCGCTTGAACCTTTCCGTGAACTTCGATCTGGACAATTACTTGAATTCCGTTTTAGCCAATCCTGCCACCCGGGAGGAAGTACTGGTGGAGTACATCGTGGACGAAATCCTGCGTCCCGATTACACCTACTTCGTGTTCGACATGGCACCTTCGGGCAGCTTCTTCAAGACATTCTCTTTACTCTTTGCTCTGAAAAGCTGGATTCAGTTCCTGCGCCAGCAACGGGAAAAAATTGCACAACTCCAGGCCGTGGTGCTTCAGCGCAAAGATGATCCCATCCTTAAAGAATTGGAAGGTTTGCTGGAGAAATTCGAATCCATCCGTACCGTGCTCCTGCAGGAGGACACGCGTTTTCTGGTGGTGTGCAATCCTGGCATCGTTTCTGCAAAAGAAACCCTTTCGCAGATGGAGTTCTTTGAAAAATTGCATTTGCATTTGAAAGGTATTGTACTAAACAAGGCTACGGGGAAAAACTCCTGGTGGGAGCCCCTTGTAAATTACGGAATTGAGTTGAACGAGGAGCATGTTCGTCGCTACCCACAAATCGTACTTCCTTTACTGCCCCAGGAGCCCATTGGCTGGGACGCTCTAAAAGATTTAGCCCGGGAACTGGGGAAACAGCTTGTGGCAGAAAAAATTGTGTAAGACTCTGCAAGATGCCAGCGGGAATCCCGGAAGGTTTTGGAGTTCGAACCTTTACAAAACAATAACCGGAGTGAACCGGGGGCGATGTGATTCACGATATATGATTTAAAGAGATGGTTTCGTAATTTTTTAATCGTTCTATGAATGAGTACACCCGTTACGTAAATTTGCTTCGATGAATTCAAAACTGTCCGTTTAAATGAGAAAATGGCTGGATTTCTTTATGCGACAATTCCATTTCCCAGTCATTCTGAGCGAAGCGTTAGCGAAGCGAAGAATCTCCATCTCATGCGAAGCAGGGCGAAGAATCTCCTACTCAGCAAGACTCGGTATCTCATGGACAGCAGTACAAAAATCTCCTGCGGAGGCAGGGCAAAAAATCTCAACCAATTGCTCAAGCAGGATGAAAAATATCGTCGCATAAATTTTTCGTTAGTGCTTAAAATGTCCCAGGAATACTGCGCAATTGTAACATAGCTTTCTTTTTATTGGATTTAAATTTTTTATCCCAACGTGTAAAAAGTGTTTAACCATAGAGACCGGAGGTGCCTGTGAAGGGAAAAATGATTATCGTGCTGATTGTTCTACTAAGCTGGTGGGGGATGATTCCCCGGGCACAGGCTCAGGCGGATATTGAGAGCCGCATTATGGCCATCGAAAATGAGTTGAGCCACATGCGCCAGGAGAAGCTGGACATTATCTCCCCAACCAATTTCCGTAAAGCACAGGAGGAGCTGGAAGCTGCCCGGCGCGATCTGGCGAAAGGGAAGGACATTAAAGGCATTTTGAAAAAACTGGGTAAAGCCGCCCGGTACATTCGGCTGGTGAACGACATCGGGGCGCAGGGGAAAATTCTTTTCAAGCAGGTGCTCAAAGCGCGGGAAGATGCCCTGGTGGCCCAGGCGCCGGAGTACGCCCTGAAAGAATTCCAGGAGAGCGAGAAACTGTTTCTGGAAGCCAGTAAAAAGCTGGAAAAGGGGGATTTGAACGGTGCCCGGAATCTGGGAGCCCGGGCGGAGAAATCCTATCGACAGGCCGAGCTGGTTGCCATCAAAGAGAGCATTGTGGGGAATGTGCGTGACCTGCTCAAATTAGCCAAAGAAAAGGATGTAGCAAAATATGCGCCGCTTACCCTGCACGAAGCCCAGAGCCTGTACGAGCAGGCTCTGAACATGCTCAACAGCGACCGCTACGCCAAAAGCGATGCCCGGGAGGTGGCTTCCCGGGCCGAGTATCAGGTACGGCACGCCATGTACCTGGCGCAAATCATCGAAAAATTACAAAAGGATGACAAAAACTGGGAATTGTTGATTCGCGATTTTGAAGACCGCCTGGATCACATCTGTAAGGAACTGGGATTTCAGGGACATTACGACAACGGTTTATCGGCAACGGAAAAAGATATTATTCTGGCCGTTCAGAATTTGAAGACGGAAAATGCTTCCCTGAAGAAAGAGTTGCGGGCACTGCAGGAGGAAAATGATTCGCTGAAACAAGCAATTCAAAAATACGAGAAAACAGTGGTCACCGAACTGCAGAAGAAAAAGGAATGGGAAGCAAAGCTTCAGAAAATAGAGAAGATGTTTACTCGGGATGAAGCCCAGGTACTGCTTTCCGGGAATCAGTTAATCATTCGCCTCTATGGACTCACCTTTCAGTCCGGTACCGCGGTGATTCAACCGGAACATTTCATGCTGCTCACCAAGGTGATGAGGGCATTGCGGGAGTTCCCTGGTAAAAAGATCATTGTGGCAGGTCACACCGATTCCCAGGGGAACGATTCCTACAACCTGACCCTCTCGGAAAATCGGGCAGCAGCGGTGCGCGCCTATCTGGAAGCCAACATGGGACTCCCGCCGGATCAACTGGAAAGCATTGGTTACGGAGAAACCCATCCCATTGCCAGCAACGAAACTCCGGAAGGGCGTAAACTGAATCGCCGCATCGAAATTATCGTGAATCTGGAATCCGGGAACCAGAAGTAATTTGGAGCATGGAACACCGGAGCCTGGAGGGTATGCTTCCGGGCTCCCGGGAGGAGGGGTAGTTGCCCGATACCTTTCGCACCGGAAGAGCCACCGACATTCCAGGGAAGTTTTAGGCCTTCCGGCGTCCCGCTCACTTCCTTTATGCATTGATTTTCTTTCCGTTATCCCTTAAATTCCCGCACTAAATTTCCCGTTCACCACACTGGTGGAAAAATGGTTTTGAAACAGGCAACAAAGGAGCAAGCGTCATGGCAGAACGTATTACCCCGCGCAGCGAAGATTACAGTCGCTGGTACACCGATGTGATTATTCAGGGCAAACTGGCCGATTATTCTCCGGTTAAAGGCTGCATGGTAATCCGTCCCAATGGTTATGCCATCTGGGA
>JALWDQ010000500.1:0-3633 GCA_027039625.1 Calditrichia bacterium
GTAAAAAACGCACGGCTTCGGTCACCGTTTCCCTGCGCGTTGTGGGTACGGAAAGCGGCGAAATTCTGGGAAGCACCCAGGCGACTAAATCGGCTGAAGCCAAAAAATGCGAAAGTGCCATTGCAGAGTTACCCACAGTCACCGAGATGGTTATTGGGTTGATGCGCAAATTAAGTGTGGACATTGCGAACTACCTCACCCCACACTATGAACTGGTATCCTACGAACTGGAAAAAATCAAAACCAAGCCGTTCGACAAAATTGCCGAAAAAGCAGCCAAGGCGGCCGAAAATCTGGATGTGGATAAGGCATATATGATTTACAAATCCATTTACGACAAAGACCCCTACAATCCTAAAGTGCTGTATAATCTGGGTGTGGTGAACGAAGTGGTGGGCAACTTCCAGCAGGCACTGGAATACTACCAGATGGCTTACCAGCTTCGCGACGAAGGGAAATACGAGAAAGCGATTCAGCGGGTGAACAAAAATCTGGAATTCACCAACGCTTTAAAGCAAATTGGGATTGAGATTCAGCCCCATGTATTCCAGACTTCGATAGCACAGATGACGGACATTACCGCAAAACGGGTGGAGATAAAAGGAAAGCGCGAAGAGCGGGTCAATGTGTATGCCGAACCCCGGGAAGGCAGCGAAGTGGTCGCCAGGGTGCCGGGAGGTGTTATTTTCCCCGTGCTGGGTCGAGAAGGACAGTGGATTAAGATCAAACTGTTAGGTGGAAAGGAAGGATACATTCAGGCTTCCAAGGTAAAACCCAAATAGCAAAAGCATAAAACAAAAACCCTCTTTCTTTTTTCAGAAAAGGAAGGGGGTTTTTTCGTTTTATTGGAAAGGCAAATCAATACCGATAGCCGCGCATTTCTTCGGGAGAGAACTCCACCCCCAATCCATTCGCCACGCGATTTACAAAATTGAAATAACTGACCACCAGAGTGGCATCCAGAATATCGGTATCGGAAAATCCCGCCTGGTGCAGTTGGTTCACGTCTGCGTCACTGGTTTCCGCCGGATGCAGGGTAAGCGTTTTTGCAAACCTTACCAGAGCACGTTCACGTTCATTAAACGGGAAGCTGGTATAATCGTCGATAAGCCGACGAATTTTGCTTTCATCTTTCCAGTAAAAATTGAGCGTTTCCGCATGATGGTGAATGCAATACTCACATCGGTTTAACAGGGACACCACCACCGCCAATAGCTCTCGTTCGGGACGCTTTAACCCGGAGTGCTGAAACATCACCGCAAGGTACAAATCTATGTGGGCCTTCATCGAAGCCGGATTCAGACTGTGAATCCGCATGATATTGGAGAGCTTACCGCGCCGATTGATCGTCTCGCGATATATTTCCTGCAATTTACCGCTGGCTTCATTTTCGTTGGTAACTCGTATCCAGTCCATTCTTCATCCTTTCTCTGTTTATCGCGGAATTCAGAATCGTACCAATTAATCCGGCAGCATTCGGTTTACGCTCGCAATTAACTGCTGATACTGAGTAAAACGCTCCAGAATTTCTTCCACATAGCGCACCGGTTCCAATCCCCGGCAATAACCGTATTGAACCACAGGGTCGTTAAAAAATCTTTCTTCGGAAAGGCGGAGCAGGTAATAAGCCACATCTTCCCACCGGGAAGGATTTTTCCCAAATTTCCGGGCCAGAGCACGGGCATCGGCGATATGCCCGATACCCACATTGTAGGATGCCAGCACAAATTTCAACCGTTCCACAGAATCCGGAATTTCCTGCCGCCAGTAATCGTCCAGCCATTTCAGGTACAAAGCACCGGCATGTAGGTTCTGGGCGGGATCGTACATATCCCGCACCCCGTACTTTCTGGCAATCCGTGGGGTAATTTGCATCAACCCCACCGCACCATTCCAGGAGCGAACCCGGGGATCGAACTGGGACTCCTGGTAAATCAGAGCTGCCAGTAAACGCCAGTCCCATTTTAACAATTTTGCCTCTTTTTTGATCAGCGAATCGTACGGCGAAATCTGAAACCCTTTCCGAGGAGAATAAATATTTTTTACCCGGCGCACAAAGGCGCTGCGGTTTTTGAAGTATTTATTGTAAATTACATAAAACACATCCTGCTTCTTCATTTGAGCAATCCATTCGTTAACCGCCTGTAAAAGCTGCGGCGAGGTTTTTCGCACGGCCCAGGCAATTTGCTGCGGTAGGCTAATGGGCGTTTTCACATCCAGATTCTGAAAGTACGCCTGATTTATCATCGCCACGTGCTGGTCTGCTATGGTGTAATCAATTTTTCCCTCGGCCACCATCTGAATGAGTTGCTCGCTGGTGGTGTCCCCATCCACGGTGACAATGTTTATTTTTCCGCCAATCTCATCCATTAAATGGAGCAGACGCTCGTAATGGGAAGAACCCGCTTTAACGTAAATGGTTTTACCAATAAGCTGAATGGGGTTCCGAATAAGCTCCCGTTCAATTTCGTGAAGCTTCATCTGGCGCCATTGGGGAGGTTTTCGTTGTACCAGAACCTGGCGGGTGGTAAACAGATAATCGGTGAAATTTACCCGTTTCTTCCGGGCTTGAGTTACCGTTAAACTATGGGCAATAATATCCCCATCGCCCCGGTTCAAGCGGATAAACATCTTTTCCAGATTATTTTCAATCACTATCTCCAGCTTTACCCCAAGGTGATCTGCCAGCCGCTGAAGTAGTTCGTATTCATACCCCATGGGTTCACCTTTGTACAAAAAATAGCTGGTAGGGCTATATCCCAGAATGGCAATTAACTTCCCGCGCTCCAAAATTTCCGGTAAATCAATAGCAACAGCTCTGTTTTCTTTTTCACCGGTTCCGCAGGAGGAAATTATTCCCATTGTCAAAAACAGAAATCCCAATAGCAACCCATTCCATCGCTTCCTCATAATTACCTCCAAATTCGTTCTTTAAAAAGATACGCCGGGAAGGTGGAAAAAATCAAGAATCGGCAAATTATGATATTTCGGTAATTCTCATTTTGTTTCTTTTTATTTTACAGAAAATGCAGTTGAATAATTATTACCTTTAACTATCGCCGAATTTCTGGAGAAGGCGGAGAGGCAGCAGGAAGATTTTTCAATGCCTCCAGGTAAGCAAAACTAAATTACAAGATGACTTTAAAAGTTGTTCTAAACACTGGATTGCTCCCAAGCATCCGGATTATTATCTCCCTCAATTGGAAAGAAACTAATAAGGTAAAAGCGGATTATGTTCGTAGTAATGGAATTATTAAGAAATTGGCAATCAATGCATAAGACATCCTTTTCAACAGCGAAATATGAACCTATTAGACACAGAATGTATTTCGTTGCTGAAGTACTAATTCCGTTTTCCGGAAAAAATTATTCGTCAATTATGGTTTGCATTTCTTTCCAGAAGTTTAGAAGAGAGACATAGAAACCATTTTTCCTGTATGTATAAGAGGAATTAGTGGTGCAGGTGCTGGTTTCTATAATGTTTACAAGAAAAAACTATCCGCGGAAAAATCCCCTTCCTCGGTATGCAGGATAACACGAATTTTCAATCCCGCACCCGACTGAAACGAAGCCGCCTCTGCCCGGGAAATTTTCAGACGGTACAACCAATCGCTGTGCCCCGGGATGGTAATG
>JALWDQ010000501.1:0-3633 GCA_027039625.1 Calditrichia bacterium
TTTTTCTGGAGGCTAATTGCCTGACGCGCTTCCGCTTCCCGCCGTTTTTGCTCTTTTGTTTTTCGTCTGCCAGAAGTAGAAGCCTCCTTTTTGGGTGGGGCGGCAACGGATGGCTCATTGACCAGCTCTTCCCGATGATGCAGGTAATCCGTGTAATTCCCTTCATAGACTCGCAGTTGTCCCTGATGGAGTTCGGCTACCCGCTGCACCAGTTTATCCAGGAAATACCGATCATGGGAAATTAAGAGCAGGGTTCCGTTGTATTCCGCTAAAGCCTGCTCCAGAGCTTGCCGTGAGGTTAAATCCAGGTGGTTGGTGGGTTCGTCCATAATCAGAAAATTCACCGGGGAGACCAGAATTTTGGTCAGCGCTACACGTGCTTTTTCCCCACCCGAAAGCACACGGATGGGTTTTAACACATCATCCCCGCTAAAACGAAACATTCCCAGCACATCCCGGATGTGTGGGGTGTGGGAAGGTGCTGCTGCGGAGAGCACTTCCTGATAAACACTGTTTTCTGGATGCAGATTTTCCACCTGATGCTGGGCGTAATAACCAATTTGCACCCGCTCTCCCAGTCGTATTTCCCCGCGTTGTGGGGTGAGTTCGCCTGTAATGAGACGAGTCAGTGTAGTTTTTCCGGCTCCGTTGGCGCCCACCAGAGCCAGCCGTTCCCCACGGTATAGATTCAGATTAACATCCCGTAAAACCCAATCGGTTTCGTAGCGGAAAAATAGATGGGAAATCTGAAGCACCTCCTTATAACTGGGCGTTTCCACCCGAATTTGAAAATGGAAAGAAGTGGGGGAGGAGGGAGGAGGTTCGATTTTCTCCATTTTTTCCAGGTGTTTAATTCGGCTCTGAACCTGAGCTGCTTTGGTGGCTTTGTAGCGGAAGCGGTCGATAAAGCGCTGCTGGCGGGCAATCTCTTTCTGTTGTTGTTCCCACATTAACCGTT
Source organism: Calditrichia bacterium (assembly GCA_027039625.1). Lineage (GTDB taxonomy): Bacteria > Calditrichota > Calditrichia > RBG-13-44-9 > RBG-13-44-9 > JALXCH01. The sequence goes on from JALWDQ010000501.1 coordinate 959, forward strand.
GTTTCTCCAGGCGCCGCGCTTTTTCGGTTTCGTATTGTTGATAGCTCCCGGAATAATGGTTGAGTTCCCCCTGTTCCAATTCCACAATTTCCCGAGCAATTCGGTCGATAAAATAACGGTCGTGAGAAACAATGATTAAGCTACCCGGGAAATTTTTTAGATAATCCTCCAGCCATTCCAGCGCCTGCAGGTCTAAATGATTGGTAGGTTCGTCCAGAAGCAGCAAGTCGGGTTTCTGCAGTAACAGGCGCGCCAGATATACCCGCATCTGCCAGCCACCGCTGAGTTCCGTGAGGAGCCGCGTGAAATCCGAATTGGAGAATCCCAGTCCCACCAGAATCTTTTTCGCTTCGGCTTCCAGACGGTACCCTCCGGAAAGGTCGTAGCGGTTCTGCAAATCGCCCAGTTGTGTTAACAATTGTTTCTCCGGTTCATCCTGTGTGGCAATTTTATGTTGTAAACTAGCGATTTCCTGCTCCAGTTGCAAAATCTCCTGATGCCCCCGCAAAGCGTTATCCAGCACAGTTCCGCTCTCCAACTCCATTTCTTCCTGCGGCAGGTAGCCAATCCTGTACCGGGAGGGTTTCAGAATTTCCCCCTTTTGCAGCGGTAATTCCCCGGCCATGAGTTTAAGCAAGGTTGTTTTACCCGCTCCGTTAGCACCGATGAGGGCAATCCGTGCTCCCAGGGAAACGTTCCAGTTAATTTCTTTAAGTAAAACCCGCTCGCCGATTGCAAATGTTAGGTTCCGAACCTGTAACATGAAGCTGCATCCGTTCTCTTTTTCCAGAATAAAAATTAACCACATCTTTCCCGGAAAAACATGCCAAAAGTAAAAAAAAACAGAAACTTTCCGGAAATTGAAATTTATTTAAAAATCCGTTTTTTAAAGGGAATTAGCAGGGCTGGTTAAACCGGGAATTATGAATTTTAAATTAATTTTTTCATGCGAAATGAGGCTAATGGGGTGTTGCAAAGTGTTTTTTTATGAGATACGGAAGTATATTTCAAAATCGATTATTAGCCACTTATCTAACTCGTCAAATCATTCCTCTTGCATCTTTCCAGCTATTCGGTTTATTTTAATGTGTCGTTTTGGATGAAATGGCCAGGAATTGGTGCTGGATGAAAGGATTAAAGTGAGGAGGCAATGAACCATGGAATATCAGACCCAGATTCTGCTGGTGATGTTTGGTTATTTAACGTTATTGATTCTCTGGGGATTGTATCAGGGACGGAAAGTGAAAACCGATGCGGATTATGCCATTGCGGGACGCAGTTTACCAGGTTGGGCGGCGGCACTTTCGGAACGTGCCACGGGGGAATCTTCCTGGGCATTGTTGGGGCTGCCGGGATTTGCCTACGCCTCGGGACTGATGGGAATCTGGACAGCCGTGGGATGTGTGGCCGGTATTATTACTGCCTGGGCGGCCATTGCCTGGCGTTTGCGAGCAGAAGCAGAACGATACAATGTAAAAACGTTTACGGAATACATTGCCCGGAAACATAGCGAAACGGAAAAGTGGATTCGCACACTGGGAAGTTTAACCATTGTGTTCTTTTTCTTCTTTTATGTGGGAGCACAATTTCTGGGAGGCGGAAAAACCCTCTACACCATGTTTGGACTTAATCCTCAAATTGGTATGCTGATTACCGCAGCGGTTATTGTTCCCTACACCATTTACGGGGGATTCCGCAGTGTGGTTTACACCGATGTGGTTCAGGCTTTGGTGATGATTACCACATTGATTTTAGGCCCTGTGGTGGGCATCGTTACTTTAACGCATCGTCCGGATGTGTTCGCCCATTCCATTCCCGAAGCGCTCCAGATGGCGGGCCACAATTACGCATCGTTAACCGGGGCAACCAGCGGATTTGCTCTGGGAGTAACTATTATGGGAGGTATTTCCTGGTTCTTTGGGTATCTGGGCGGGCAGCCCCAGCTCAGTATGCGCTTTATGGCTATTAAGGATGCCCGCCAGGCGCGGTTTGGGCGCAACATTGGCATTCTCTGGACGATTATTGCCTACATCGGGGCGCTTTCCATTGGCTGGATTGGTCTGGCTCTGTTTGGCCCGCAGGGATTGAAAGATCCCGAATACGTGATGCCCCGGGTGATGCTGGAATTGTTTCCACCAGCCATTGCCGCCGTGCTCATCACCGGTGCCATTGCCGCCATGATTTCTACCGCCGATTCTCTGCTTATCCTTTCCTCCACCGAGCTCTCCGAAAATTTGCTTAAAAATTCCGGTGAGGATGAGCGCCGGGCTCTGGTGCGTTCCCGTGTGGTAACCGCGGCTCTGGCGGTGGTGGCTCTCATTGTGGCCTACCTTTCCCCCTCCAATCTGATTTACACCCTGGTGGGGTACGTCTGGGCAGGTATTGGTGGAACGTTCTCTATTGTCATCCTTTTTACCCTTTTCTGGAAACGGTACCATGGACGAGCGGTGCTGGCAACCATTGTGGTGGGTATGCTGTTTACCATTATCTGGATTAGCAGTGGCATGGAACAGGTGATTACGGCACGGATTATGACCTTTGTGGTGGCGGGTGTCACCGCTATTCTGGCCACCCTGTTTTTGAAAAAACCAGAATAAGTTTGGTGCGATCTTGACGGTTTGGGAATTAACCGGAAAAGTGGAGTAAGCAGGTAATTCAAAAAAATTGCATTGCCT
>JALWDQ010000502.1:0-1139 GCA_027039625.1 Calditrichia bacterium
GGAAACCAGCGGATTGGCCTACTGGAAAAATGCGACCACAGGGGAGTGGGAACTACTCACCGGCAAGGAGGCCATGAAACGTGCTGGAATTCCCCGCATTGTTCTGGAGGCAAAAGAGGGGCTTGCTCTGAATAACGGGACTCAGATTTCCACAGCTCTTTTAGCGCTGGCTTATTTCGATGCGTTGCAACTGGTAAAAACGGCGGACATTGCCCTGAGCCTCACTCTGGAAAGTCTCTACGGCCTCTCCAGTGCTTTTCTGGAAGAAATCCATCGGCTTCGGCCCCATCCCGGACAATTGACCACTGCTCGAAACATCCGAAAACTGATTGCAGGAAGCTGCCTGATTGACCGCGTTCCGGAGAAGGTACAGGATGCGTACAGCTTGCGCTGCTATCCCCAGGTGATGGCCGGGGTTCGCGATACCCTGCAGTACATCGGGCGAGTACTGGCCATCGAAATGAACGCCACTAACGACAATCCCATTATTTTCCCTGAAAAGGCCGAGGAGAATAAAGCCATTTCGGGCGGGAATTTCCATGCCGAACCCATTGCTTTTGCAGCGGATTTTCTCTCCATTATCATCAGCGAAGTGGGAAACATCTCGGAACGTCGAATCTTCCGCCTCTCGGATCGGCACTTGAATCACGGATTGCCGTCGTTTCTGGTAGCCAACAGTGGTCTGGAGAGCGGGTTGATGATTGCCCAATACACAGCTGCCTCTCTCGCTTCAGAGAACAAGTCGCTGGCGCATCCTGCCAGTGTGGACTCCATTCCCACCTGCGAGAATCAGGAAGACCATGTGAGCATGGCTCCCATCGCGGCCCGCAAGGCGCGCCAGATTGTAGAAAATACCCGCAAGATTATCGCCATCGAACTGCTGTACGCCGCCCAGGCTATCGATTTACGTTTCCAGCAACTCAAGGCGAAAGAAAAAATTTCCCGTCCCGAAGAATTGCTGGGAAAAGGAAGCGCCGTTGCTTACCAAATTCTGCGAAAACGGGTATCTTTTCTGGAAAAGGATCGTCCCGTTTATCCCGATATCGAAGCGGTGGCGCAGTTGGTGCAGGATGGTTCCCTGCTGCGTGAGGTGGAAAAGGAAGTCGGGGAAATTGAGATTTAGAACTTCAAAGCGCCGA
>JALWDQ010000503.1:0-3631 GCA_027039625.1 Calditrichia bacterium
TTGTTACCACCGTCATTTTTTTGATGCAACAGACAAAATAAATTTCAGACGTTAAACTTTTTTTAATTTAGAACGAATTATATGAAAAATGCAATTTTTATTGACAATTTTGTTGCTAATTTGCGGGGGACGGATGATTATTTCTCTTGCAAAAATTGGGTGTAAATGTTAAAATAAACAAAAAATAAAAGGAAAAGCATATGTTAAATCGTGTGGTGGACAACATTAAGAGTAAAATACAGAAAGAAGTTCTGGCGCCGCAAATGACCCAGATTCCTTTAAACTACCTTTTAACTCGAAACATTCCCGGCTGGGTGAAACATTTTTTTGACCAGGAAGTGGAAATCTGGATTCGGGAGGAAGCGGACAAATTCTCCTCCAGCGAACGCTTCGATTACGACCTCCCGGAAGTTCGGGTACTGATTGACAAAATTCTAGACATCCTCAAACAAACGGCCACGTTCGATTTGAACCAGTTCAACCGGTTGCTGGAACGCGCCATCAAGCTGGAGCGCGATTATCTCATTCGCCCTCACCAGACCCTCACCCAATTCCTGTTCAAGGACAGTTTTGTAATTACCACCATGGACGTGTACGATATGCTGAAATATTTCGATAAATTTCAGTATTACAAAGATGCGCTCACGGATTATTTCAACTTAAAATATTTGCGGGAAATCTCGGAAAATCAATTTAAAGAATTGATTGATGAAATTGACCGCCAGGTTTTTGAGAAAGATCCGGTGACGACTATTATAAAAACGGTAAAGACGATTATTGATTTTTTAAATGAAGGTCGTCCTCCATCGGACACCATTCCCATGGATATTCTTTTTCAGGCATTACGGGATCGCAATCTTCACGATTATGCGGTGCTGGTACAGAAGGAAGCAGAAGAGGGAACCGAGGAAATTTCTCTGAACGAACTGGAAACGCTGTTAAAGACCGGGAAAACGCGTCTGGAGCGCCGGGCGCCTGCTGCCAGGGAAGTGAGCATGGAAGAGGTGGCCGACATGGAAACGGCCAAACCGGAGATTCAGGTGGAAGAGATTGTGGTGACGGCCACGAGCGAGGTCGCCCCGGTAGAAGAACCGGAAGTAGAGGAGGAAGAAGAAGAAGAGGAAGAAGTAGAAGTTGCGGCTGCGGAACCGACTACGGCTGCTGATCAGTTGGCGGAAGTGGTGGCGGAAAAAATCAAGGGCGACAAGCTGATGAATCTACATGATTTGATTTCCCGCAAACAGCGGAAAAAATTCATCAAAAAAATCTTTCGTAAAGACGAAACCCGCTACACCCAATTTGTCGATTATTTGAACGGATTGCCCACCTGGAAAGAAGCCTCGAACACCATAGACGAAATGTTTTTACAAACGGGAATTAACCCGTATTCTAAAGAAGCCCTGGAATTTTCGGATGTGGTGTACAACCGATACTTCCCCAAAGATCGGTTGGTTAATAAAGAAGATTTTTAATTTTTAGATTTGAGATCAACCAAAGCGGAATAAAGGGAAAATGAGTCTGGTGCAGGATCCTTCCTTTTTTATTATTGGTGCCGGACGAGCCGGTGCTTCTGTGGCTTACTATCTGGCACGGCGGGGCTACCGCATTTTGTCGCTGGTGGAACGCAAACCGGAACGGCTGCAGTTTTTGCGCAAAGAGTTAGCGTGGCCTTTTCTGGAAGAAGCTATTTCTCCGGAAAAACTCCAGCAGGCGGACGTGGTGTTATTGCTGGTACAGGACGACCACATGGCGGAGCTGGTGCAATACCTGCAAACTCTCCCCGTCCGGTGGACGGGGAAGATTGTGGCTCATCTCTCCGGAGTGCTTCCTTCCACTATTTTGCAACCGCTGCACGGGAAGGGAGCCCGGGTAGCAGCCGTGCATGCCGTGTATGCCTTTGCCGAAGATCCCCGGGAAAACCGCTTTGCCAATAAAATCTGGTACAATATGGAGGGGGACAAGGAAGCGCTGGATTTTTTCGAAGAATTGCTTAGCCATACCGGGAATCCTTTTAAACGCGTCTCCATCGAACAAAAAGAAGCCATTCATATCGCCAGTGTCATCTACGCCAACTTTTACATTTCGCTGGCGGAGATGAGTCGGAAAATCCTGAGAAATCAGGGGTTTCCGGACAAAGAAATTTTCGACATGCTCAGCCCCCTGCTCACCTCCTCGGTAGAGCAGGTGCTCCAGCACGGTACCGAGGGCGCCCTGACGGGCCCCATTAAACGGGGCGACATGGAAACGCTCGTCTCTCACCTGAAATATCTTCAAGAACACCATCCCGATTTACTCCCTGCCTACAAACTGTTAAGCCGGATACTCATTCCCATCAGCGGACTTTCGGAGGCCGAAAAGGAAGAACTGGAAAAGCTCTTGGGATAAACTGCTTTCTCGGAAAAAACGGTGCTGACGACATGAAGTCGGATGGAGGGAGTTTTTCCCTGGCCATTGAGCGAAAATAAACTGTGGCGAGATATTCAACAGTTCCCGGTGGCTCCTAAAAGGAAACCTCCATATTTCGCCAAATGATTTTCTTCTCAAATTGCCGAAAAATAGGACAGAAATTATCCCCAAAATTTTCGTTGACATTAAAGTTTAAAAAGATTATCTTTCAGCTGAAATTCAGGTAACTTGATTTCTTAATCTATTGATTTTTATGTAATTACGTGCTCTACTTTTGTTCAATTTTTCATGGAGGAGGATGGTCTATGCCAGCCAAAAAATCACACGAAAAAAATGTACCCGCGGATATGATGCTACCGCTGGATTATCCGGAAGGGGAAGATTCCGCTCAGGACATCCGAACGGAATCACTGGAAAAAATGGAATCCCCATCAGGGAAGAAGCTGCGATTCGAGCACTACTTTTCTCACCCTGGTGTTCACCCGTTTGATGAAATAGAATGGGAGATTCGGGAGGCGTTAATTGCCAATGAGAAGGGGGAAGCAATTTTTCGGCAGAGTAATGTGGAGGTTCCGGCTTTCTGGTCTCAGCTGGCTACCAACGTGGTGGTGAGCAAATATTTTCATGGACAGATGGGCACTCCGGAGCGCGAAACCAGTATTAAGCAACTGATTAATCGAGTGTCCCGCACCATTACCGATTGGGGGATCAAAGACGGATATTTTGCCAGTTCCGAGGATGCCGAAACGTATTATCAGGAGCTCACGGCATTGCTGGTTAACCAGTACGCTGCTTTTAATAGTCCCGTCTGGTTCAATGTGGGGATTGAAGAAAAGCCTCAGTGTTCAGCTTGCTTTATTAATTCGGTGGAAGATAGTATGGAGAGCATTCTGGATCTGGCTAAAATTGAGGGAATGCTCTTTAAATACGGTTCGGGAAGTGGCTCCAATCTCTCCAAGATACGCTCCTCGCGCGAGCCGCTCTCCGGTGGAGGTAAAGCCTCCGGACCGGTTTCCTTCATGAAAGGATTCGATGCTTTTGCCGGTGTCATTAAATCCGGCGGTAAAACCCGGCGCGCGGCGAAGATGGTGATTCTGAACGTGGATCATCCGGATATTATGGAGTTCATCCGCAGCAAAGCCGAGGAGGAGAAAAAGGCCTGGGCACTGATTGACGCCGGGTACGATGGTTCCATTAACGGGGAAGCCTACAGCTCGGTCTTTTT
>JALWDQ010000504.1:0-3631 GCA_027039625.1 Calditrichia bacterium
AACAGCCGGTTAAAAATATCCCTCCTATCAGTAAAGTGATCCATGCAATTTTCAAAACAAATCCTCCTTGTTTTGGAATTAAAGTTCGGCTAATGCCTCCCGGTACTGGCGGACCTGGGAGGAGAGTTCCGGATATCGGGAGGCTTTCTGGAGGTGCTTCTCCGCCTCTTTTTTCCATTTTTTCAAATTTCTGGTATCATCCGCTTCGGCAGCCACAATGGCTTTTTGAATGCTGTCCCGTGCCCGCAGCAATTCCCGAAGCCCCTTTTTGGCCGCACCGGATACCGTCGGCACCCCGATTCCGTACCGCTGGTACAACACCTTGCTCAAGCCATTCATAAATTTGAAGCCCGCTTCGGTAGCCAGTTCATCCGGCTTTTTGAGCGAACCCTTCTGTTTGATGGCTTTCAGAATCACCCCGGTTTCAATGTCAATAATTTTCATCGTCAGGTAGGTTTGCTTCCCGATTTTGGTCACCGTCCCGAAAATAGCCAGTTGGGCACCTTTCATTTTACCCAGTTGCACCACCTGCTGGGTCAGGCCGCTTTGCTGAAGCGCCACCTCCTCCAGTAACGCCTTCATGTTCTGGCGATCCACCACCTCAAAATAATCGGTACTGGCCAGTTGCCCGGCGAATAGATCGTAAAAGAAATTGTTCAGCTCCTCTAAAGCGGCTTTTTCCTGGGGATTGGTAGAAGCAAAATGAAAAGGAAAGATGGTGACCACCTTCCGTTCATCCGCCTTTCCCATTTGCCATAGGAGAAGCATCAATAAAATCAAGATGTGCGTGCCGCGCTTCAAAACGCTTCCTCCTTTATTTTTATATGAAAAATGAATATGTGCTAAACAGGATGGCCGGTAAACATATGGATTTTGTAGAGGTTGCATAGAACGTCTTCGTTTTCGTTTGAAGATTCCTCTCCTCCGGATTTTCTTTATAATCGGCTCCCGGAACCAACAATGAGGGGGAAAAATAAAATTTTGTGCCGTTCAGAAAATTTTACACCAGTCTGAAATTTTTTGTAATAATTCATTTCGATCGAATGGTTATTCATTGTTATTTGAAGGGAATTTTTTTTGCCCAGCATTCTATCGAATAGCCTATATTTTCAAATGTTCTAGCGTTGGTAAGGATTTCTTCGGATGGTATGGGTAAATGAAAAATTTTAACGTAGCGATAATTGATTTCAAATTCGCCCGGGAACAACAAATTAATAATCGTAGCAAATTTCATTCTGTCCCTTCGGGACGAATTAATGTGGGGTGGGCATTCCATTCCCACAAATGAATTTGTGGGCTAGGTGCATTACGTCCCTCCGGGACGGGTTATGTGGTGTTGGGCTGTACAAATATTTTATCGTCACAAATTTACCTGCCGGGACATTTATTGAAAAAATTTTTACCCATCGCGGTGCATTTTTCCCACAAATCGAATTTGTGAGTTACCGTTATTCCGTCTCTAACGGGACGTGGGTTGGGTTGTACTTAATGACCATTATTTAACATAAATATTCATGCACACAAGATTTACCCATCGCGAAGCGATGGGCTGCCATTAGCCCATCCCAAGGGGATCCTATCGGATATTTTCAAATATGCGTATTGAATAAAATCAAACAAACATAGTCATTGTCCCGAAGGGACAATTGAAAATATTTGATGTTTATTGTATATTATCCAAAAAAGGGAGGATTAATCATGCCCCATTCGTTTACCCACATTTTAGTTCATTACATATTTTCAACCAAAGATCGCAAACAATATTTAACCGAGGATATCCGTCCCCGCATTTTCGACTACATGGGTGGAATTGCTCGAAATAATGATATTCAACCCCAAATTATTAATGGTTTAGAAGACCATGTACACATGCTAGTTTTATTGCCAACAACATTATCCATCGCCAAAGCCATCCAGTTAATAAAAGGTGGGTCTTCAAGATGGATTCATGAAGAATTTCCGGATTTAAGGCATTTCGCCTGGCAAATTGGATATGGTGCATTTAGTGTAAGTTTATCCAACAAAGAAAATGTTGTAAATTATATTAAACATCAAAAGGAACATCATAAAAAGAAGACATTCAAAGAGGAATTCATTGAATTTTTGAAAAAACACAATATTGATTACGACGAACGGTACATTTGGGATTGAACCAAATTGAGGGAATTACCTTAACATTCCGGGAACGAATACCATCCCGTCTCATTCGGGACGGGGATTGTGTTTCCGGAATATATTTGGAATTTATTGAACAATTGAATTGCAAGAACGTTGTTTGAAAAATTTTTCACCCATCGCGAAGCGATGGGATGCGAATAGCCCATATTTTCAAATATGGGAAAATGATCCCCAATCAAAAAAATTTTGTCCCGAAGGGACAATTGAATACGGATGTTTTTTGAATGTCAAATAATTGTTGCATTAAATTTCATCCTGTCCCTTCCGGGACGAATTAATGTGGGGTGGGTGTTCCATTCTAGATGCATTCCGTCCCTAACGGGACGGGTTATGTGGTGTTGGGCTGTACAAATATTTTATCGTCACAAATTTACCTGCCGGGACATTTATTGAAAAAATTTTCACCCATCGCGGAGCGATGGGATGCAACTGGAAAAGGAAAACATATTTTCAAATATCCAAACGTCCCAAAATCCGTTGGGAATCTTTTACAGACTCCCTCGGAGGGTCCCTCCAGAATAGGTTAATAAATACCCATCTACATATTTTTTCCTTTTAATTTTCGTTTTTACACCACCTTTTAAAAGAGGTAAAATTTACCACGTTTTTACCGATAACAGAAAAAAACGCTCCGGGAAATATTGCATTAACGATTGGCACGTTGTCTGGTTTTTCTTATTTTTCCGGGTGTTCATCGTTTCCCGGATATTTTTAGGAACGAAAAATTTTGAGGAGCATCCATGAGACTCAGACATTTGATTCCCATCCTGCTACTATTCATCTTTGCGCCGGTTCTCCTGAAGGCCCAGGATAACTCCATCGAAATTCGGCTTCCCGCCTCCGTACTTTCTCCGGTTCAAAATCTACCCGAAGGAATGAGCTACGAGGAATTTCTCAAGCTCCAGCGACGCATCACCTGGGGACGCTGGTTTATGGCCATGGGCATACCCGGGTATATCCATTTTTATGCCCATCATAACCGCATCGCCTGGAGCATCGTGGGCGTTCGCACCGCCAGCTTTGCGGTGATGATGTACAGCATGATTGATCAGATCAATCTCACCGATTCGTTTTCTTTCAACATTTCAGAAATGACCTCGGATAAGGAACGAACGCGCCGCAATTTCTACCTGTTCATGGGCGGACTTATGGTGAACGCTCTGGGATTTATCGTGGATTGGACCCATGGGGACTGGATTATCGAAAAAGAAAAGAATGAAGTGCTTTACAAGTATGGAAAAAAGAAACTGCACGCATTTACTCTAACCCCCATTCCGGAAAAATCGGGGTGGGGAGTACACCTGAGCTTTCGCTTTTGAACGTATTTTTAATTTCACCTGAAAGGAAACCATTGGAGTACCAAAAACATTCTTCCAATCAGATAAAAAATTATTTTCTTGTTTTATCACAGAATTTTTATTAAAATTGCCCGCTTTAAAAGGAAGCATTAATT
>JALWDQ010000505.1:0-3630 GCA_027039625.1 Calditrichia bacterium
CGGTAATCTCCCGGGGATTTACCTTTCCGATGCCAATCATAAAATTCTTCATTTCCTTAATGAACTGAAACATCCACACGCTGAAAGCAATAATCTCGTTGTCACTCAACTGTCCGGTGCTGATGCGGAGTTCTGTTCCCGAATCGATACGAAAAATATTCAAATTCCGAAAATAGTTGAGAATTGTGCGATAACTGGTTTGTGCAAACTCGCTGGTTTTCTTCTGACCCACAATTTGTTGCACATAATCGTAAAACTGCCGGTAGGTTTTCTGAATTAACTGCACGGAATTGCTGGTTTCTTTTTCCATATCACGCACTCCCGGTAATTTCCTGAACCGCATGCATAATTTCGCTTAGCTCCCCGGAACGGGTAAAGGCCAGCCCGGCCACATCGGAGAGTTTATCCTGATAATCCGGGCGATTTTTCTCATCGGTCAGAACCACCAACGGTACCTGGCTGAAAGCACGAATGGCGCGCACGGTTTCTTCGCCACTGGCATCGGGGAGCTTGGTGTCCACCACAACCACATCCGGTTGAAGCTTTTCAATCAGGGTCAATCCCTTCGCTTTGTTATCCACGGCATACACGTTATAACCAATATTTTCGAAGGTGCGCTGCAACATTTTCTGTACCACCATGCTGCTGTTAATGATGAGCAGGTCGGGTGTTCGGGTGGGTTCCTCCTGGTGCTCGCTCTCCTGCTCCTCCAGTTTTAACGGCTCCGGTTCAATAACAAATTCTCCTTCTTGCCAGCTTAGCATGCGATCCATAGCTTCGTCTTCGTTCAAATCCCCCAGCGTAACTTTTTCCAGTTCTCCACGCTTGTAAATAATTGTTCCGGTTTCCTCCCCGTGTTTCAGAATGACTTTGCCGTTTAACGAGTTGGTTTCACAGAATTTCAGGATTTCCACCAATCCTTTTTCCGCCAGAGAACCTTTTACCGTGGAAACACTACCCCCGGTTTCTTTTTTTGCCGCTTTTTGCAGGGTCTCCCGCAAACGCTGACTCATAATCTTCCCCATGCTCAGGGTAATGGAGGGGAAGCGTTCTACGATGACATCGAAGTCGTTTTTGTGGAGGATGAACATTTCCGAAGGCTCGGTGGTAATCACCGAAGCGGAACGGGGTTCTCCGGTGAGTAGCGCCATCTCGCCAAAATAATCGCCACTTCCCAGATAGGCAATCACCGTCTCCTTGCCCGTTTCCGGATCGTACACCACCACCTTCACCTTCCCGCTAATAATGATGTACATCTGATCGCCGGGGTCGCCAATTTTGCAGATGGTCTCATTCGCATCGTACGGTTTGAATTTCAAACGCTCGACAATAAAATCGATGCCTTCTTTACCCAGGGTGCGGAAAAACGGAACCTTCTTCAAAACTTCGCTAATCTGGAACATAATCTCTCCTAAAATGTGTGTGCTAATTTCGATAGAGCAATGAGCAGGTAAATCACAATAAACAACAGCGCCAGCAGCCAGATAAAGGGTCGAGTGCGGGGACGATGCCGCAATCGCCGAAAATGGATGCGCGTTCGCCCACCCGCCGTGGCCTCTTCTTTTTTGGGATCGTAAAAGAGAGGTGTGTAATCGAACTTGCGATGTTTCGCTAATTTAAAAAACATGAAATCTCCTACTGGCTTTAACTGCCTAAAATATAAGAAAATATCAGGAAAGAATCAACGCCGGGTTGGGGCAATGGCTCCGAAAGGAAAAAATTAACTGCGGGGATGATATTTTTTATACACATCCCACAATTGCTGGCGGGAGATGTGGGTGTAAATCTGGGTTGTGGAAATATCGCTGTGTCCCAGCAGTTCCTGAACGGCACGCAGGTCGGCGCCATTTTCCAGCAGATGGGTGGCAAAGCTGTGGCGAAAAGTGTGGGGATGAACCTCCCGGGTGATGCCCGCCTGTACTACGTATTTGCGGACAATTTTCCAGAATCCCATGCGGGAGAGTTGTGTCCCCCGTTGATTTAAAAACAGGATGTTCCGGGAAGCAGGCCCCCGGGTAAACAGTGGACGCACCCGTCCCAAATACACGGTGACCCAGTGCAGCGCTTCCTCCCCGATGGGAACCAGCCGCTCTTTGGAACCTTTTCCGCGCACCAGTAAAAGTTCCTCTTCCCGCAGAACCTGATTCACCTGAAGATTCAGGAGCTCGGACACACGGAGTCCGCATCCGTACAGCAATTCCAGCATGGCACGATCCCGAATCCCCGCTGGCGTATCTACATCCGGCTGCTGCAGGATAGTCTCCACCTCTTCCACACTTAGCACCTCCGGCAGATGGCGCTTCTGGCGGGGTGTTTCCAGAATTTCGGTGGGATCCGTTGCGGTTACCTCTTCCTGCACCAGAAAACGATGAAATCCCCGCAGGGCCGAAAAATTGCGTGCCAGGCTGCTGCTGCTTAACCCGATGTCGTACAATTCGCCCACATACTGCTGCAGGAGAAAAGGTGTTATTTCTTCCACCGAATTAATCTTCGCCTCTTCCAGATAGTGCGCGTAGCGCAGCAAATCCGTGCGATAGGCAAACAGGGTGTTATCGGCCAGCCCTTTTTCCAGAGCCAGAAAATGAATGTATTTTTCCACCAGGTTCACCCAGTTCATCAGAAGCTCACAAATGGGTTGTGCTGTTTTTCGTATCCCACCGTGGTATCCGCTCCGTGCCCGGGATGCAAAACGGTATCGTCCGGCAGGCGGTAAATTTTTTCGCGGATGGTGGCAACCAATTGCTGATAAGAAGCGCGGGGAAAATCGGTGCGGCCAATTCCTTCCCGAAAAATCACATCTCCCACAAAAGCATGGTTTTCCGCCAGTAAAGTGATGTGCCCGGGAGTGTGTCCCGGTGTGTGCAGCACCTGCAGGGAGAGGGTTTCCAGCACAATGGAGTCGCCTTCACTCAGCAGGCGGGAGGGCTCGGGCGAGCGCAATTCGAATCCCAGAAAAGCAGAAAGGTTAAGCCGGGGGTCGCGCAGATAATCCACTTCCAGTTCGTGCACCAGCAACTGCGCAGCGGTGGCCCGGAGTACCTCCTGGTTCCCGGCAATGTGGTCGCCGTGCCCGTGGGTGTTAACGAGGTACTTGAGAGTCAGTTGATGCTCTTTCAGGAAATTTAAAATGGGTTGTGCCGGAAATCCGGCATCGATGAGAAGGGCTGAGGAAGAGCCATCCGGCACGAGGAGGTAGTTGTTGACGGCAAAATCGCCCACGGTAAATTTGTGAATGTGAAAGGAGTTACTCATCTTCTGATGGGATCAAATGTTCGGCGACGGAAAGGGCAATACCGGACATCATCACCTCCGGCGCCAACTGGGTGAAATCGCCGGAGAGGATGGAGGCATCCACGTTGCTGTACACCGAGCAGCCGGCTTCTTTTTCCACAATAACACCCGAAACGCGCCCTTTGTATTCGCTTACAAAAATCACCTCCCCCAGGGACTCGCTGGGAACGTACCCCGTGCAGAAATGAAGCTGAATGTGGGTATTCATGGTATAGATGGAGATGAGATTCCCGCGCCGCTCGCCAATGGGCACGTTGGGGTAAATTTCCAGGGAAAGCCGCCGTTTGTCCTTGTGGTTCTCCAGTACAAAGCGGAAATGATCCACCCGCTGTATGGGCT
>JALWDQ010000506.1:0-1135 GCA_027039625.1 Calditrichia bacterium
CACCAGGCGTGCACCCAAAACCACCCGATGCCACACCTCTTTGGCTCCTGTTAAGTAGAAAAAGAGTCGATCGTAGGCTACTTTATCGCCCAGATGATTAAATCCATGATCGTACCGGGTGTAAATGGAATATCCGTTTCGGGGGAAGTAAAAGCGGTCGTACTTATCCATCCACAAAATCGTCATAAAAGAGAGTGCTTTTTGGTCGTAACGGGGTAATCCACTCTGGCCAATATTGGGAAAAGCACGGATGTATTCCATCCGTAACCCGGCACTCAAATCGAACATCCGGGCAAAGAGCGAACCAAAACGCACCTCTCCGGCATAATTCCGAAAGCCATATCGCGCTAACACCTCATTCTTGGAATAAATATCCAGATTATCTTCCGAATAGTTTAACCGCAAATTCAGCCCAACGCCCGGCAAAAATCCCGTTAAGGTATAATATTGAGCATCTAATTCCAGACGATTCCCCAGAAGAAAATCCAGATTGATGTATGAACTCTCGCGCAGCAAATTTCGAATTAAAAAATTAATGATAAAAGAAGTATTTCTTTTGTTATCGTAGCGAAATCCCAGTCGAAATTTATTCAGTTTTTTCTCGATGATGTTTAACACCAGGATATTTTTATTCCCATCTTTGTGAATGCGGAAATCTACCCGGGTAAAGAATTGCAAACTGTAAATATTCTCCACAGCCTTTCGAATATCTTCCACAGAATATTTACCGGGAAATTTGAAATGTAATTCGGAAATAATGGTCTTTTTAGAGACATCTCGCAAGCCTTTTATTTGAACACCATCCAGTTGGATGGAGTCCGGGAGGGTTATTACAGGATGTTTGGGTAAAGGGGCAAACCGTTTTAGAGAATCGGCCAGTGCCTGCAATTGGGGCAGGACTTCCCTGGCCGCACGCTCTCCACGATCCACAATATCCTGCACATTATTGAAACTGAGAGGAGAAAGCCCGGTAATATCGGGACGAATCACAATATTGGCCAGTTTAAGTTGAGCCTCGTTCGTTGCTACCGAACTGTACATATTGCTCTGATTTAATACATTCAACAAAGATTGCAACTGCTCTTTTTTGAATAGCACCGCAGACACATCCACAGCAATAATGATATCGGGATGA
>JALWDQ010000507.1:0-1135 GCA_027039625.1 Calditrichia bacterium
GAGGGTTCGTCAGCGACCCCAAATCGAAGCTGAAGCCGCCAAAAGTCCCGATCAATCCTCTGACGTCCTACCTGTACGCGGTTTTTTAAGCTGAAACATCCGTCCGGACGTCAAAACGTAGTTCCGAAAATGTCCAAACCCCAGTCGCCTGCTGAAGCAGGCGAAACCAGTGTTTGGGTTACTCATAACCGGCAAAGTTGACCCACCGTCCGCTGAGGCGGACGGGCAAAGCATCATTGCTCGCCAGTCGCGGTGAGAAAAATGGGGTAGCTCCTGCTTTGCCGCTCGGGAGGTACCCGACATTCCGGAGGGAGGGGCAAGGCACACGGAGACTACAGGGGTGACACAAACACGTGAAACTGCCAAGCCGTAGCGCAAGC
The DNA here is from genome assembly GCA_027039625.1 of Calditrichia bacterium. Classification (GTDB taxonomy): domain Bacteria; phylum Calditrichota; class Calditrichia; order RBG-13-44-9; family RBG-13-44-9; genus JALXCH01. The sequence continues at coordinate 381 of JALWDQ010000507.1, forward strand.
CTTAGCTTGCAATGTTGGACACGGATTTCAGTGCGGACCGTTGGCGGTACCGGCAACGGCAGACTCTGTGAAGCTGCTTTGTTCGAACTGCTTCAGCGGATTTTGAGACGGACGGAGATTTGGGGATAGGTAGCGCGAACTTCAGTTCGCGAACTTGGTTGCGCACGTGGGAAGTTGTCCCTCACGACTTCACTTGCGACCGCGCTCGCTACCACTGACGGCGAGGGTGCGCTTTTCGAAGCTACTCTTTTCGAACCTGTTCAGGGGATTGGGGGATAATTGGGGACGTGGGGGACGAGCGCCCGAGCGTTTCTTTTGAGGGGAGCCACTCTGCTTCCGTTCCGCCTGTCCGGCAGCGCGGAAGCTGGTTTGATTCGTGTTACCTCTGGCGGCTTGGTTTGCCTGATCCCCTCGCGAGTTGAAACTCGCGTTACCAGGACTGTTGTGCTGCGCACTTCAGTTTGCAAAGTTAGGCGGTCGGTTTGGGTACGGTTTTCCAGCGTACAGTTTTAACCGCGACTCCACCGGGCGGCAAATCGGCCCGGCCACCTTGAGCTTGCGCCACGAAAGGGGCTCACTGTAGCGCGAACTTCAGTTGGCGATGCTGGACACGGATTTCAGTGCGAGCTGTTGCCGGTACCGGCAACAGCAGGCTGTGTGAAGCTGCTTTGTTCGAGCCGCTACAGGGTCAGGAGAGCAAAAGGAGATGCAAGGGGGAGGACGGAGAGGAGCCGGAGACTCGTGTTGTCTTGAAT
>JALWDQ010000508.1:0-1133 GCA_027039625.1 Calditrichia bacterium
ATGCCATTGTGGCAACCATTGATAATCCGGAAATTGAACTGGAAGAGTTGATGCAGCACATTTCCGGGCCGGATTTCCCCACGGGCGGGATTATTTTTGGGGCCGAGGGGATTAAAGAAGCCTACGCCACCGGTCGGGGAAAGATTGTGGTGCGGGGTCGGGCCAGCATCGAGCACACCCGGAACAACCGCTCTAACATCATCATCACCGAAATGCCGTATCAGGTGAATAAAGCCTCCTTTATCGAAAAAACGGCGGATCTGGTTCGGAACAAGAAGATAGAAGGTATCAGCGATATTCGCGACGAATCCGATCGGGACGGGATTCGGGTGGTGATTGAACTAAAACGGGAAGCCCAGCCGGAGGTCATTCTCAACCATTTGTACAAACATACGCAGTTGCAGACAACCTTTGGCATTATTAATCTGGCGCTGGTGGATGGGGTACCCCATGTACTCACCCTGAAGCAGCTTATCCAGCATTTCATCGACCACCGGCATGAGGTTATCATGCGGCGGACGCGCTTCGAACTGCGCAAAGCAGAAGAACGGGCGCACATTCTGGAAGGTTTGAAAATCGCGCTGGATAACATCGACGAGATTATTGCCATCATAAAAAAATCGCGCAATCCCGAAACAGCAAAAAATAATTTGATGAAGCGCTTTGGCCTTTCGGAGATTCAGGCCAAAGCCATTCTGGATATGCGCTTGCAGCGGCTCACCGGCCTGGAGCGCAAAAAGATTGAGGAAGAGTATCGGGAGGTCATTAAAACCATCGAGCGCTTACGGGCAATACTGGCCAATCGCCAGTTGCAAATGCAGCTTATTAAGGAAGAATTGATCGAGCTCAAGGAGCGTTATGGCGATGAACGGCGGACGGAGATTGTAGAGAATTTCGAGGAATTTTCCATTGAAGATATGATTGCCGAAGAGGATATGGTAATTACCATCTCGCGGGATGGTTACATCAAGCGGTTTCCGGTAAGCGGATATCGGCGTCAGCATCGCAACACCCGGGGGCATACCGGAGCGGTGGCAAAAGGCGACGATTTCATCGAGCATCTTTTCATTGCATCTACCCACCACTACATTATGTTCTTTACCGATCTGGGGCGCTGTTACTGGCTAAAAGTA
>JALWDQ010000509.1:0-3615 GCA_027039625.1 Calditrichia bacterium
CAAATAATGAGGATATATCGAATTCTATATAACTTATGGAAAAAATTATTTTTCACTAAAAAATTTATTTAAAACCAGGTGTGCAGGAAGAATGCCTCCAACTTCCCTTTCCGATACATTCCAATTTAATTGAAATTGAACCTCCCTCTCTCCCAACCCCTTGTTTTTCTATTTTCCATCAAAATTGCCGTTGTAATTCCCTCTTCATAAGTCGAAAATTTTCCCCGGGGTCTAAATTACCGATAGAGCTGGAAAGCGACCGAACTGCCTACGCGAACTCCCAGCGAACGGGTGCCTCCTTCGATGGTGCCGTAACGCAGTTCCACAAAGGGATCTACCGGAAAACCGCTCCAGTTTATCCCACGGGAATAAAATCCCAGCAGGAACAGATTGGCGGGGTAAATCCGATCGCCGCGGCCTGTATGCTCGTATCCCAGATACGGCACCAGCCCACTACCTAGACGATGACCGATGCGAGAGACAAATACCGAAGGCGATTTAAACTCCCCGCCAAACTCAAAGCGACTCTCCGCCCGATTAAAATAGAGCACACTGGCCTCCCAGCCGAAATACACCACCCGCGCACTGGTCGCCAGGGAGTTCCCCGGTCTGGTAATCGTTTCCAGGTCCATTTTCTCGCTGGTGTAGAAGCCGTAGCGAAAATCGGCCATGATGCCCGATTCCGCATCACCCATTTCCAGCGAAACAGCCAGCAAAACTTCATCGGCAGGGTTGAATTTACCGCCATCTTTCAGCGGCTGGTAACTGCCGCGATAAAAGTACCAGCCCATAGCTCCCACATTCACATTTTCGCTGAGCTGGTGCGCAAACACCGCACCCAGCTTGGCACTGAAACCGGCCGTTCCCGAAAGCAGCGGAGCGCGCACGTACGGGATGCGCGCCGTGGAAGCAACGGACATTTTCAGCGGCTCCAGTTTGGTGGTGCCGGTGGGGAGGTACATCTCCGCCAGGATCGTCCATTCCTCTGCTTTCAAAAACCCGATGCTCCGGGATAATAAATACCGATACTGAATCTGCAGATCGGCCAGACCGTACAATCCGGTTTCATTGAAATTCTGGTACCCCTGGTTCAAAAATATTCCCAGAGACTGGTAGCGATTGGGCGAAAAGGTGGCACGCAGGGGAATGGCCAGGGCGTAATAGTTGGTTCCCTTTCCCTCCTGCGTGAAGCGATTCCAGTGAAATTGAATTCCCGCCATTTCCGTGGTATGGCGCCATTGAGCATACAGGGGAAAAATTCCCCAGAAAAGTAACATCAGAATCAGGTTCACCAAAAAGTAACGTTTCATTTTATTTTACTCCGGATTTTTTTCGACCTTCGGTTAATTAGGGCTGATAGCTTCCCACCATCCAGTTACCGGTTGTGTTGAAAAGATGCGTTTGGGTATCGATGATTTCTTCCCGGTCGGTATTGGGATTGTAGCGAAATATGGTGACGGTGGCGGTAATTCCGGTAGCCTGGGAGCGGTTTTCCACATAAACCTGATATTCCCCGGTAGTAGGTTGCAGCAGAGAAATACTCTCCGGCCCGTACGCGTAATTGTTTCCCACATCCAGAAACATGCCGCCAATATCCGGCTGCAGGGCAGAACAATCCAGGCTGTCGGGACTCACCATGTGCAAATCCAGATCGGCGAATCCATCCCAGCTCAGGGCGGCGCGTAGGTAGGGGAAATCCCCCAGGAATTGCACCTGAATGGTTTGCGAAGCCGTTTGTCCCGTGCGCGTGTCCTTCACGCTCACCTGCAGGGAATTGGTTCGGCGGGTGAGCAGGGCGGTGGTATAAAACAGACCGTTGTAATCGGCATTTATTTTTTGTTGATATTCCCCGTTTACCAGCATTTTTATTTCCATATCATAAAAACTGGCATTTTGTCCGGCGCGAAGTTCACCGGACACATTGGCTACCCGGTCGTAGAGACTATCGCCATCCTGCGGCGAAAGAATCTCCAGAGAGATGGGGCCGGTGTACTGCAGGTAAAAATAAGCGTAGGTGGTGTCGCCGCTGTGGGCTTCAAACTGATCGGCATCGCCAACGTAAAGCAAATTTCCACCCTCCAGCAAACCGATGGAGGCGCTTTTCAAACCTTCGGTGAGCAGGAACATTCCCCGCGCCATTCCGTTGGCAATTTCCAGCTCACCCTGTTTTTCGATGCCTCCCACGTTGCGGGTAATAATCTTCACATATTGTTCTCGCAGGCTTACGTACTGCTCGAAACTGGTCACCGGCGGCATGTTGGAGTAAAAATCCTCCACCTGGCGCATGATGACGCTATCCTGCAGGTTCTGCTCCAGGGTCTCCCAATCGATTCCCAGATCGAAAAAGACGACCTTGCCACCGGTAATTTCATTTTGGGCAACGGCGCGAGCCAGTTTGCCGGCCCCGCTTCCTGCCGATTGATTGAGTATTCTCAAGGGGAATCCGGTTCCCTTCCCGGAAGGCAGAGAAGCGGATTCATTCACGAATCGAACCACCACCAAACTCCCCTTGCCAGGAGGATTGAGGGAGTTGCTTTCGCATCCCAGCCAGAGCCATCCCATTAAACTGATGCCAAGGAACCAGAATATCCATTTTTTGCGCATGATTTATCTCCCAATGGTTTTGCATTCTTTCATTTTACAGGTAACTGCACTTCAATGAGTACCGGCGCATTGCCGCTTACCGAAGGCACTGAAACTTCCTGAATAATATTCGGCGTCTGGTTCGTGGACACATTGGTAAGCTCATCCGGTGTTTCCGGAGTGGAACTGACCACCGGGGCACTGGGACGAGATTGCTCCATGTGCCGAAGCTGTTGCTGCGCCTGTTTGAATTTGGGATCGCGTTTAACAGCTGCCCGATAGGCTTTCAGCGCCTCGGTGTAATTCCCCAGTCGCTCGTAATGGCGTCCCCTGGCGTACAGGATGTACGCTACCAGATCTTCCGTGGGTACCTGGTACAGTTCCCGGGCAATTTCCGGAGTAACGGTAATGTGATTCGCCTGCAGAAACTGGATATTCAAATCGGCCACCAGGCGGAAAAAATCCCGCGTCTCCCCGTTGAGCTTTCCCAGAACCTGCGGCTGGCTGCGATTTCCGTAATACAATCGCCCTTCAATGGTTAACTTTCCCTGTTCAACCCGCACGGAACCTTCCAGCAATTGCTCGGCTCGTAGCATGGTTCGTTTTTGTTGAGGGGAATAGGTGGCGAACTCTTCTTCCAGCACATCGCTGTAGCTCTGGTCGATAAGGGTAAAGCGATCGAACAGGCTGAGGTTGGAGGTGAGGAATTCCGTGGCGGCAAATCCCAGCCCGGTTTGCGAACCGACCTCTCGAAAAGGCAATACCCCTACGCTATTGGGAATAACAGCACCCGGTTTCTGAGCATTTTTCTTCAACTCACTAATGCGCTGCACCTTTTCGTTGGCTCCGGTTTCCGTTCCGGAATAGGTCCGGAGGGTAATGGGGGGATGCAAACAGCCGGTTAAAAATATCCCTCCCATCAGTAAGGTGATCCATGCAATTTTCAAAACAAATCCTCCTTGTTTTGGAATTAAAGTTCGGCTAATGCCTCCCGGTACTGGCGGACCTGAGAGGAGAGTTCCGGATATCGGG
>JALWDQ010000510.1:0-3613 GCA_027039625.1 Calditrichia bacterium
GCATCGTACGAGACCAGGATTATTTATTTAAAGTACTGGTTGGTGTCTCAAATCCCGAAAAAAGGCGTAAGGTTGGGGCGGAATATCTATCGCATGTGCAGGGGATAAAACACCTGCTTAAAGAGCGGGGAATTACCACCGCGCAGCTCACGCTCAAAAGCCGCGCAGCGTTGTGGAATATGGAAGGCTGGGCACATCAGTTGCTGGAGCGGGAGCACTTTTTTGGACGAGTGGTTTCCGAGCTTTCCCACACTGCCCGGCAATTGGCTCCTCACAATGTTCCCCACATTTACCTGAAATATCGTGCTTCAGACCAATTTTCCCACCACGTAAGCTACAGCAAAACCCGCTTCATCCTGATGCCTTCTTACATTGATATTTCTTTTTCGGAAGAATATTTACAGGTGCTGGGCACTGTTTTCCTCCATCGTTTACACCGCAAAACGATTCCGGAGAATGTTTTGCACACCCTTGATCATTACGAAAGGGAATTCAAGCAATCCCGGCAACAAAAACCCGTGAAGGCAGAAGATGAGTACCTTACCGAACTTTTCCAGCGAATGAACCGCACCTATTTCGAGGGGAAGCTTCCCCTTCCCAATTTGCGCTGGAGCCAGCGGCAAAGTTTGCGTCGGCTGGGTTATTTCAATTACGAGAGAAATCTGCTGGTCATCAGCCGCTGTCTGAAGGATAGCCGGGTTCCCGAATTTGTCCGGGAAGGCATTATGTTCCACGAAATGCTTCACATCCTTTATCCTGCCCGCCTCCAAAATGGTCGCTGGGTTTACCACAGCGCCGAGTTTAAAGCACACGAGAAACAGTTTCGGGACTATTTTAAATTAAAGAAATGGTTGAAAACAGAATCCCCGAAAATATTCCGTCGTTGTAAGTAAAGGAAAACCATGCGATTCCATCCTCCCGCTTCAGAAGAGAATACTCAAACCACAGTGTACGACCGCACTCTGTTCCTAAAACTCCTCCGCTACGGAAAGCCGTACTGGTACTGGATGGCTCTGGCCGTGTTTTTAATTATTGCAGGCATGGCCATGGAGATTCTGGGTCCCTACCTCACCAAAATTGCCGTAGATCGCTACATCCTCACCGGGCAATACGCCGGGTTGTACCTCATTGCGGCACTGTACTTGGGAGTACTGCTGGGGAATTTCATATTCCGCTACGCTCAGATGATGACCACCCAGTACGTGGGTCAGCGCATCATGCTCGATTTGCGTCAGGACATTTTTAGCCACCTGCAAACTCTCCATCAGCAATTTTTCGATCGCAATCCCGTTGGGCGCCTCATCACCCGCGTCACCTCGGATGTGGAATCCCTGAACCAGATTTTTACCCAGGGATTGGTGATGATTTTCGGAGACATTTTGCTCATTGTGGGCATCGTCTTTATGATGTTCTCTCTCCATTTCGGGCTGGCGCTCTGGACGCTTTCGGTGGTCCCTTTTATTGGCCTGCTCTCTTTTCTATTTCGTCGTAAAGTGCGGCATTCTTTCGGAGAAATTCGTCGGCAAATTGCCCGGATTAATTCTTTTTTACAGGAACGCATTTCGGGCATGGCCATTGTTCAATTGTTCAACCGCCAGAAAGAAGACTTCCGGCAATTCCGCAGAATCAACTGGCAGTACACCGCGGCTTACATTCGCACCATTTTCTATTTTGCCATCTTTTTTCCGCTGGTGGAATTGTTAGGTGCCGTGGCTCTGGCGCTGATTATTTACCGGGGTGCTTTTTTCCTGGAACACCAGCAGGTAACCTTCGGAATACTCATTGCATTTATTCAATATGTTCGGCGCTTTTTCCGCCCCATCAGCGATTTATCCGAAAAATACAACGTGCTGCAATCTGCTCTGGCAGCCTCGGAACGCATCTTCACCCTGCTGGATACCCAACCGGAAATTGTTTCCCCTGCTAACGGATATCGCTCCAATCGCCTCACACGGGGAATTGAGTTCCGGGACGTGTGGTTTACCTACGATTCCGAACAGGTACTGCAAGATATCAATCTGTACATCCCTCCCGGCAAGCGTTACGGCCTGGTGGGGCACACCGGTGCCGGTAAAACCACCATTTCCCGTCTGGTAGGGCGGTTTTACGATGTACAGCGGGGACGGGTTTTAGTGGATGGGGTCGATGTGCGGGAATGGGATTTAACCGCTTTACGGCAGTTGATGGCGGTGGTACCGCAGGAGGTGTTTTTATTTTCCGGAACCGTGCTGGAGAATATTTCTTTAAATGATCCCCGCATCACGCGGGAGCGCGCCATCTGGGCAGCCAGGATGGTTCATGCCCATCATTTTATTGAAAAAATGCCCAGAGGATACGAGGCACGGATTCAGGAACGAGGTGGAAATCTCTCTCAAGGGCAGAAGCAACTGCTGGCGCTGGCGCGGGCTCTCGCTTTCGATCCCCAGATTCTTATTCTGGACGAAGCAACCGCCAACATCGACAGTGAATCGGAACACCTGATTCAGGAAGCGCTAAAGGTGGTGCTTCAGGGACGCACAGCAATTGTGATCGCCCACCGGCTTTCCACAATCCAGGCGATGGATCAGATTGTGGTGATGCATCGAGCACGCATCCGCGAGATGGGAACACACCAGGAATTACTGAAACAGCGCGGATTGTATTATCGATTGTACCAGTTGCAGTTTGCCAACCACACCGGAATTTCTTCCACCTAAAACAGTCAAATCCCGGATTCCCTCCCGTCCTGATAAAAAGAAAAGGTGAATTTGCTACAACAATTACTCTTAGAGGGAGGAATTAAAAGGAGAGCATCTCGGTATTTTGCATTTTGCCATTGCGGCGCAGCACCCGGTTAAACTGCTGGCGAATCTGCTCCATATTAAACGGCTTTTCGATGATGCCGTCAATCACTTTATTGGATTTCATGAATTTGCGATCCAGCTGATTCCAGCCGGTGATGAGCAGCACGGGTGTTTTGGGACTCACTTTTTTAATCCGTTGCGCTAACTCGTAACCGTTAATTCCCGGCATGCTCAAGTCCGTAAGCACCACATCGCACTGATACTTCTGGAATTTAATCAAAGCATCCTCTGCACCGCTGGCTACGGTGACCTCGCACCCTTCATCTTCCAGCATCTCGGCCAGTGTTTCGCGCACAATGCCTTCATCATCCACCAACAACACTTTGACATCGAACCGGCTGGCGGGTGCGCTGCTTTCCACTTCAATAAGCGATTGATCCTTGAGGGCGGGGAGCTCAATCATAAAAATGGAGCCTTTATCCGGGATGGAATCCACATAAATTTTCCCGTTATGGGCAGAAATGACTTCCGCAGCAATGCTCAATCCCAGACCGTTTCCTTTATCCCCTTTGGTGGTAAAGAAGGGCTCAAATATGCGATCCTGTACATCGGGGGGAATTCCCACTCCGGTATCGGAAACGAAAATGAGTACATTGTCTTCCTTCAGGGTAGTCTGGATGGATAGTTGACCGCCCTGAGGCATGGCATCCAGCGCGTTGTTTACCAGATTTAACAAGACTTCCCGAAGGGCGGTAGAATCTCCCATCACGGGATAAATGCTTCCCAGATTGAGGCGCAGGTCGTAGGTGATGCCGCGGGATTGGGCTTCG
>JALWDQ010000511.1:0-1132 GCA_027039625.1 Calditrichia bacterium
GTACTGGGGCTGGCCTGGGGATATCGGGTGCATCTGGAACGCATGAGTCGTGATGTACGCTACGCCCGCAGCCGGAAGGCGCATCGGCAGGCAAAATCCCGTTTGAAAAAGGCGCGGGGTTTACTGCAACCGGAACAGGCAGCGTCGTTTTACGGAGAGGTGTCCCGCGCGCTCCTGGGCTATCTGGCGGACAAAACCAATCAGCCCGCCGCGGGACTGGTGCGCGAGCAGGTAGTAAAACTGCTCAAAGAATACCAGGTAGAGGAATCCCTGGCAGAAGAATTCCTGAAATGTCTGGATGAAGCAGATTTCCGTCGCTTTGCACCCGGTACGCCTACCCGGGAAGAGATGCAGCAGTTCTACCAGCGAGCCGAAAAACTTCTGGTGCGCATGGCGAAATATTTCTAAAGAGTAAATTTGAACCGGCTTTCTCCTTCCTGGGAAAAGCCTGGTAAGCAGGGGAGGGGAACCGGGAAATCCGGGAACGGAAGGAAAAGATGGAATACAAAAAGAAACGGCGATTTAAAAACGGAACAAGAATGAACGGGAAGAATCCATTGCTTCGGATGCACAAAATCTTCTGGGTGAGCCTTTTTCTGCTCATTCATTCCCTGCTGGCGAACAATGTGGAAGAATTGTTCCGGCAGGGGAATCTGGCCTATCAGCAAAAGGAATATCAGGAGGCGCTGCAGTATTACCAGCAAATCCTTTCCCAGGGTTACGAAAGCGCCGATTTGTATTACAACATCGGGAATTGCTACTACCGTTTAAACAAAATCGGGCAGGCCATTCTCTACTACGAAAAAGCCCGCCGTTTGAAACCCAACGATCCCGACATCCGCTACAACCTGAAGCTGGCCAACCTGCGCATTTTAGATAAAGTGGAAGAACCTCCCCGGTTTTTTCTGTTTGTCTGGTGGGATGCCTTCAAGTACTTCTTTTCGGTGCATCAGCTTACCCGGGTTATTCCTACTCTGGTGGTACTGCTGGTGCTGCTGCTCATTGGCTGGTTGTTTATCCGGAAAGACCGCTTGCGCCGCACAGCTCTCTATCTGGCTGTTTTAACCGGCATGTTGCTCTTGCTGCTGGGATACGTCTATTCGGTGCGCATCGGGGAACTGAAAATCCACAA
>JALWDQ010000512.1:0-1132 GCA_027039625.1 Calditrichia bacterium
CCAACGTCATATCGATAACGCCCAGGTTTAACGGGAGGTTACCCAGATTGGAATTAACCCGCAGGTTTTGTACATTAAATCCCGCTTGCGTTACATTCAAATCCATTCCCACTACATCCTGGAGGCTGTTGTTTAATCGCATTTTCAGTGCTGCCGAAGCGGTAAGGCTGAAATTCAGCGAGCTGACGCTACATTGGATCCGTCCGGTGAGGGAGGAAAGGAAAAGTTGAATCATGTCGTTGCCGCTCACCAGCGGGATCGTTTTATTCAAGGTAAGGTTGAAATTGGCATCAAACTGCCCGGTTTCGTTCAAAGTGAGGCTAATTGAATCGCTGGGCGAAAGCACCGTGGAGAAAAGTTTTGGTAATCCTTTGAAGGTAAATGTTTTCACCCCGCTAATGTCTCGATAATCCAGGTTTTTAATGTTTAAAGGAATACCGACAGCCGAGAGGTCGAAACCCGGGGTATTATCGGGAATAACGGCGCGGATGTGGCCACTGGTAAGCTGGAGATTGAGGGGATCGACCACAATGGAAAATTCCACCCCAATTTCCGGCGGAGTGCTCTGATTAAACTGCAGTGCCGGAAAGACCAGCCGCACCGGTTCTCCGGTACGGGTAGCAATCCGCACCCCACCGCTTACATTGGTTACATCCACCAATGTAGTGTTACCCTGCTTCAGTACCAGATAGGCAATGCTTACATCCGGTAAGGGCAAGCGGTCGGGAAGTGCCTGAACACCAAAATATCCCAGATTCACATGGATACCCCCGGGATCCAGATAAGCAATGCGGTTGGAATTGTAATAAATTTCCACCATCCCGGAGCGAATCTGGAATGGCTGGAATTGCAGGGCAAAATCGTGGGAGAAAACGGCCCGCAGGCTGTCCAGACCCATTCCCTGATAATTTAACTGCACCTGTGAAGTCCCGGAAATTTGCAAACCATTGGACGAAATGCGAATGTTGGAGGGTAGATTAAGCTGTAAAGCATCGTGCAAGCTACCGGCAACGCCTGCCTGTACCGCCTGCCAGCTTAACTGACCTCCGCTCAGGCCTACCCGAAAGGCAAAATTGCTCTGGAAGGTCGCATCACCCGAAACCACCCGCAAGGTGCGCAAATTGATTAATAA
>JALWDQ010000513.1:0-1130 GCA_027039625.1 Calditrichia bacterium
AGTTTCAGGAGCTCCCTGTGTTGAGGTTCAGAAAGAAGGTGGACACCCTACAATAACATTTGAAGAACACAGAAAGGAGGTGTCCACCGATGAAACAGTTGAAAAGATTCAAAGGAACATCCCTCCACATATCAGGCACAAATACAGCATTCAGAAAGACCCTGAAAAGGGGAAGAAGAGTAAGGAAAACACTTGAGATAACAGACAACCGGGAGGTAAGGAAAAGGCTCAAGTGGATGGAGTACTACCACAAAACAGGAAACGCAAGGAAAACCTGCAGATACTTTGGCATAAGTCCAACAACCTTCTACAAGTGGAAGAAAAGATATGAGAAATTTGGACCTGAGGGACTCCTTGACAGGAGCAGGAGACCCCACAGGGTAAGGAAGCCCCAGATTCCCCTTGAGGTAGAAGAACTCATCATAACCATAAGGGAGAAATTCCCAACCTGGAGCAGGGAGAAGATATCATCGTTCATGAAAGCCTACCTTCAGATTACAGTTTCCCCATCAACAGTTTATAGGATTCTAAAGAGAAACGGTCTCATTGAAAGGACAAGGAAACTCAAGGGAAGTTTCAGAAAGAGGAAACTGCAGGCAAAAAGGAACCGCACCAGAAGAGGATTGAGGGCAGACAGACCAGGTACCGTCCTTATAGACGTCAAATACCTCTACTGGTGCGGCAGAACCTTCTATCAGTTCACAGCCATTGATAAGTTTACCAGAATCGGCTTTGCAAAGGTATACTCAACAAAGAGCAGTAGGAATGGCAGAAGGTTCTTTCAGGAACTTGAAAACTACCTTCCCTTTAAAATAGAGAAAGTTCAGACAGACAACGGAACTGAGTTTTTGGGGGAGTTGGAAAGGTACTTACAGGAAAGGGGAATAGAACACTACTTCAGTTACCCGAAGTCCCCTAAAACAAATGCTCACGTTGAAAGGTTCATCCAGACTGTTGAAACGGAGCTTTGGATGATAGAGGGAACAGAGCCAACTGTTGAGGAGATGAACAGGAAGCTAACAGAGTACCTTAAGGTCTACAATTTCCTCAGACCTCACTGGTCTTTGAATTTTAAAACTCCCGCTCAGAAGTTTGAGGAATATATTAGAAACACTCACGGTGTCCACCAT